>NZ_JBFNXX010000089.1:0-1320 GCF_040811725.1 Sulfitobacter sediminis | reverse complement strand
AGAAACCATTCGAGACGACCGAACCGAGCGGCGAGGTCCGCTTTGGTACCTGAACGACCGCTCCTGCAGGCAGCTGCTGTTCGGCACTGATGCCTCCGACGTCTCAGATGCGGACAAACCAGTCATTCCGGGATGACTTCAGCTGGGATATCCAACGTCAATTCTAAGGTTCCCACTGAAGTCGGTGAACCAAGTGCTGACCTTCAAAGCCCTTGAAAGATACAGATATCGTGTCTGAAAACTCGAGATCCCGTGTACCTACAACCATGGCGCGAGTGACATCGGATACCATGATTTCTCCAGCCGCAGCCATAGATGCTATTCTGGCAGCCTTGTTCACCACAGCTCCAAAAAAGTCGCCACTAGCCTGCACAACATCACCAGTATGGATGCCAACGCGCAAACCAAGATGCGGTTCCCGTTTTGTCGAAAGCACCGCTTTCTGCATTTTTATCGCCGCCCTCAAGGCTTGCTGCGCCGAAGGGAAGCTCGACAATGTGCCGTCTCCCAGAGATTTCACGAACTGACCACCGTGAGCCTCAACGATGTCTTCAATAACGTGAAAGTGATCGTTGATCAGGCTCGACCAGCGTGCGTCGCCCAATGCAGCTGCTAATTCTGTGCTGGCCTCTAGATCAGTAAACAATACTGAAGCTAATCCCTCGGTCTGTTCCAACGACAACCCCTCGTCGCGTGCCGCATCGACCAGACGTTGAATGGCAGTTTGCTCCGTGCCCATATGTACAATGTTCGGTATTGGGGCTGAGCCATGCCGCTGAACGATTTTCCATCCGGCGCCATCCAACACAAAAACGAAAGTTGTACGTTGGATACTGGGCTCGGGCAAACCAGCGAAGTGGATTCGGTGCACAAAAGATGCCCACCCGGTTTCACCGTTTTCAAAAGCTTCAGCCTCGATTTCTTCTGCGCCATAGATGTCAGGCACTTCTTGGAAAAAATCAGCAACCCCTTTGCTGACAACCGAACCGCTCCAGTATTCGTGTTCAGCGGTACCTATGAAGCGCATTTCCTCGGCAGTAGAAAAGAAGCCTGGCAGAATTTTGGTGTTCCCGGTGAGGACGGCCTGATGCAGACGGCGCGAAACCGCAAGTAGTTCGGGAGATCGTCGCATCACGTTAACCTGTGCAGTCGTAGGAGCAGATTTTAGCTTCTAGTACTTCCAAGGCAAACTCCGTTTACATCATCAATGCTATGCTGATGCCCTGCTTTCCACGGATCAAGGGATTTGTTCATGCGAACACGGACAAAGGTGTCTGCTTCCCATTCTGGGCAGACGTCGTCTGATTTTGCCTACGTGGC
>NZ_JBFNXX010000088.1:0-1351 GCF_040811725.1 Sulfitobacter sediminis | reverse complement strand
GATATGCCGGAGGTGGTGGGAGCTAATGCAGAAGGTGACCGTACTTTTGCTACTGAAGAATCAACTTTGTTGTCCGGACAGTCTTATCCACCTGAACACCAGCATCAGTAGCCACATGCATACAAACAGACCAATAATGTCACCGACAGCATAGGTAGCAAACACAGCAACCGTATCCTCTGGAATGATGAGCCCCGAAAATACCAATGATTGACCCACAGAGTTGATGAGCGAAGCCCCAACTCCGACAAGCAGAATTGATTTCCAGCTAAGGCTTCTTCTCCGACCCGCATAGAGGTCCCAACCAAAGGCCCTCGCCAGTTCAAACGCCACGAGAGCAGCGATCGCTCCAACAACCCAAGATTCCAGTATGGCGAGTTGAAGAAGGGACGATACTTCACTTGGCGTAAAGAGATATTCCGACAGAACTGCCCCTGCAAAAAGTGGTGGAAAAGCCTTCCAACCCATCATCCAGGTCGCAAGTACTCGAACCCCGTGCGGAAGATACATCAGACTTGCGAAGATAGTGATCTCTGGGAAAAAGCGGCCCTGTATAGGCGTGATCAGGTATGCAGTTGCACCATGTGCAAGAACATATGTCAGGACTACGATGACAAAGAATTGCAGATAACTTGCGATCTTCGGATGGTGCACCATGAGAGAGCGTAATATCCGGTTCTCTGGGAAATTAAGATGCTGCAAGTCGGGAAAGGCCAAGGCAGCAGCGCCCAACACTGTGGCGAAGGGCTACTTGTCCAGTACCTCTGCCCTTACGACATACCGCTTTGATTTGTAACCGTCGGCGCGCTTTAGCAACCCCAGTTCCAGTAGTTTTCGCATAGCCCGATGAAATGTTGCTGGCGGCTTTCCCTCTATGAATTCATGATTTCTTATCTGATCGGACTCAATTACATCGCCTGGCCTCTCTGTCAGGCTATGTGCAGCCAGCAGAACGTCTTTCTCTGTCGAACTAAGACCATCAAGGCCAACGTCCTTCTCCATCTGGCGAAGGATCGACCGAAGCTCAAAGATGGAGGCCAACTTGCTCATGGCGCAGATACTTAACACACTCGAGCAAGAATTCTACATTCGAACATAAAAAATCATCTTGATAATTTCGTAGACATTTGCACTGTGTTCGTTACACTCTTCCGATGAGCATCAATGCCCTAACGGGTTGCGGAGCTCATATTTCTCTCGATCTAGCCTCGATGTCTCAACGACAAAAAGGCAGAACGGTCCCTCTTCCGGCCTCGGCGTCAAACGGCGTCGAGGTCAATTTTTTCTGACCTGATCTGGGGGGGCCCAACTCAGTTGCTTGCTCGAAGCTATTAGGCATCTCCGGCATATT
>NZ_JBFNXX010000087.1:0-1355 GCF_040811725.1 Sulfitobacter sediminis | reverse complement strand
GCCAGATCTCCCTTGCCTCAGGGCAAGTGAATCAGCCGATCACGCTTCGCTCAAGCAGAGTTTTTCAACAACATCTCCGCCTTGCAGTCATAGCACCGATTTCGGCGAACGTCCGGTCCGGTTAAAAGCGGTCATTCATAGGCACCGATGCGCAGTTTCTGGCGTGAATGGCAGCTTTTGCCAACAGCAGACACTCGCGGGATCAGGCTCTGAGTCCGAGTTGCGGGACAAACCGGCCGTCCGGCGGCGCCTGGACGTTTTGCTTTGGCGCTTTGAGCAGCTTCCCGGGTCGTAGTGTCCCAGCAAAGTTCTAGGTTCATTGTAGCTGACTTGCTATCGTCTCATCCAAGGGTTCATTGGCGGAGAACAGAATGGCACTAAGAGCGCCTTCCAAAAAATCATCCGAGTACAGAACAATTCTTACCGATAACCGGATTTGGGACACATTCGCGCTCCGCAAAGGAGATGTGATTGTCGCAACACCGCCCAAGTGCGGAACAACTTGGACACAGGCACTTGTGTTGTCGCTCCTGTTCGAAAAGCCCGGTATGGACAAGGTAATGAACGATCTGTCGGTTTGGCTTGATCCTGCATTTCGAGATCAACTCCCCATAGCTCGAATGTTCGAAGCTCAGAACCACAGAAGATGCATCAAGACGCATACGCCATTTGATGGCATTCCTTACGATCCCGATTGCACCTACATCGCAGTATACAGACACCCAATCGACGCTCATTTTTCGATGCGTCGTCACGTGGCCAACCTGCAGGAAGACCTGATCCAGGACAGATTCCCGGATGAGCCGTCAGCGTCATTCGCCCTGTTCCTTGGTGCGACCGACCGAGAGGAGATGGCCGACGGGATCACCCTTGAGGCCATCGTTCATCACTTCAAATCCTTCAAGTCGAACATCCAACACTCCAACATACATATTTTCCATTATGCTGATATGCGGCGCGACTTGCTCTCTCATACGAGAAAGCTCGCTTCGGTTCTTGGCCTGGAAATTGACGATGACACTTTGGTCGCGATCAAAGACAGTATGCAGTTCGAAAGCATGCAAGCCAATGCGCGTGCAAGTGCCAGGGAAGACACTCAAAGGTCTGCAACCTTCAAAGACCCAGCTGCGTTCTTCGATAGCGCAAGTAGTGGAAAGTGGGAGGGCAAGTTGTCAGAAAATGATCTTCGCGTATTTCATGAACGTCTTGCCGAGTTACTTCCGGAAAACGAAGCGCGATGGCTTCAGTCTGGCGGAGAGCTTCCTGCTTAAGACGCAGTTCGGCTTTGTTGCACAAATCCCGCTAGGGATTCATCTCGCGAATCCAGCATGATAGCTGGAGGGCATGAGCAGTTG
>NZ_JBFNXX010000086.1:0-1369 GCF_040811725.1 Sulfitobacter sediminis | reverse complement strand
GTGAAGAGCCGGGCAGAAACCGTTCGGCCATCAATTCAAACGAAATCCCCGGTCGACTTTTTCAACAGCATCCGGACGAAGCGGTCTTTCGTTTTATGCGATATTCTGCCCAAGGTTAGGAGAGTCCCGAACCCTGATTGTGCGTAGGCAACCTCTCCTCATCCAGCTGCATCACGCCCTCTACATCGGCGTAGCTTGATCTAGGAAACCAACGTTCGATACTTCGCTCAAGGAGCGCATCGCCGCTCATAAAGAATTGCCCCTTCTCCTTTTCGCGCGAAAAAGTCGTCCGTCCCATGAATAACGCCCAACACGTGAATTGATCCGTTTCTATGAACAAATCGATGTCGCTGCCGGGCGGATCAATGCATAACTCAAGCTCGGTGCCAGGTTCATAAATCAACCAGTATTTCTTCAGCGCCTCAGGCTCGCCCGAGAAGTGAAATTGCATAATGGTTCGCTTGGTTGGAAGTTCGGCAACGTTGATGGCTTGTCTGAGCATCCACATCAGAGCGCTAATATTCGAGCCGTTCAAAGCGACTTCGGATTCAATGTTTCTCTGCGCCCACCGGGAGAGCGAATCCATTGCCTCTTCCAAGTCAATGGCTTTGTCTGTGCGTACATAGTCGACAGTTCCCTTTGCCCGGTCTTCGATCCGCTCGATCAGACCGTTTCGCTCCATCTCTTCCAGTCTTTTTGACAAGACACCAGGTGAAACACCGCCAACGGCCCGGCGTATGTCGTTGAAACGGGTGTACCCGTTCCACATCTGGTTCAGGATCGGTAAGGTCCAGCGTGGTTCAAGTATTTGGCACGCCTTCGAGATTGTGCAGACGTTACTATAGGGCTTTGAGGACATAGCCGCTCCTTTCCAGAAAACCCTACCACGGCCCGCAAAAATCCATCCAGTACGAAAACCGTACTGCCTTGCTTCTGCTCCAACACTATCTAGGCAGGTCCCCTCTGGGTGAGGCTTTCTCAGCAAACTCGGGAGACCAAAAATGACCTACGAAAATGCCTTCGAACATCACGACAACAGCCGGACCTCTTGGACGCGGCGCGCATACGAAAGTGCGCGAAAGATTATCACAAACTGGGGTAATAGACTGGCCTTGTCTTCGTCGCTCGGAGCGCTGCCCGACCACATGCTTAGAGACATTGGGTTGACTGCGGCCGATGTCGAAAGCGCTCTTCACGAGGCGTCCTTTGCTTCGGAGACTGACAGGTTGGGAGAGAGGGCGAAGACGCAATCACAGAACTGGTAGTGACCATCCAGAGTTGCGGTTCTCTGCTGTCCTTCCCCCCTAGAACTGGGCCACTACGATGGCCGAGAGAGGGGGACAGAGAATGGCTCGGAAACGGTACTCAG
>NZ_JBFNXX010000085.1:0-1380 GCF_040811725.1 Sulfitobacter sediminis | reverse complement strand
GGCTTTGATGATGTGACCGCCCCCCGACGGCATCTATGTGCCAAGGTGGGTCTGCGATGATCCACAAAGGAGGACGGTCATGTCGGAGATTATCACGGTTGGGCTCGATCTGGCGAAGAATGTGTTTCAGGTGCATGGCGCCGACAGTGCTGGTCGAGCGATCTTGCGCAAGAAGCTGCGTCGGGGACAGGTTCTGGAGTTTTTCGACCAACTGCCGGCTTGTGTCGTGGCGATGGAGGCCTGCGGTGGCGCTCATTATTGGGGTCGCGAGATCCGCAAGCTTGGCCATCAGGTGCGGCTGATCCCCCCTGCCTACGTGAAGCCTTTCGTCAAGCGCCAGAAGAACGATGCTGCCGACGCCGAGGCGATCTGCGAAGCAGCGATACGGCCGACAATGCGCTTCGTGCCGGTGAAGAGCGAGGAGACCCAAGGCGCGGCGATGGTGTTCCGGGTGCGCGAACTTCTGATCCGTCAGCGCACCCAGGTGATCAATGCCCTGCGTGGTCATCTGGCCGAGTTCGGACGGGTGGTTCCGCAGGGGGTGTCCAATGCGTCGAAGCTGATTGCCATCGTCGACGATCCGGAAAGCGGTCTGCCTGCCGAGGCGACGGCCACTTTGCAGGTCATGATCGGAACATTGACTCAACTCGAAACGCAGATCGCAGAGCTCGACGCTAGGATTGTCCGCTGCGCCAGGGAGAACGATGTTGCCCGACGGCTTATGACGGTTCCAGGCATCGGGCCGCTTATCGCCACGGCCATAGCGACGCTTGCGCCGCCACCCGAGACGTTTCGCAAGGCGCGCGATTTCGCAGCCTGGCTCGGATTGGTCCCACGGCAGCATTCAACCGGCGGGAAGCAACGACTGGGGGCAACGACGAAGATGGGTGAACGGTCGCTCAGACGTTTGCTAATCATCGGGGCCAACAGCGTGATCATCAAGCGGCACGTCCATCGGGAAGCGCAACCCGGCACATGGCTGGGTGATCTGCTGTCGCGCAAGCCCGCGATGCTGGTTCGGGTTGCCCTGGCGAACAAGATGGCACGCATCGTCTGGGCGCTGATGGCCCGGGGCGGTGTCTACCAGTCTCCGGTCGCGGCGGCATAAGCCGACCAGCGGCCGCGAGGACGTCGGAGCACAAAAGGGCAAGGAGCAATTTGGCGCAACAGTCGTGAGACGGGATCGGGAGAACCAGTGTGCAACAGAGTGCCTTCGAGCGCGCGGCTTTGATCTGGACCCGATCTTCGAACACCATACGGGCCCGCGGCATGACCATTGCCGCAAAAGAGGCCGGATACATGTCAGCACCCGATGGCGCGCCAAAATCGGCTCTGAAATTACCTCTTGCGCACGGGGCGGTTATACATGTTGCACAAATC
>NZ_JBFNXX010000084.1:0-1388 GCF_040811725.1 Sulfitobacter sediminis | reverse complement strand
ATGGCAAAAGCAAAGTTTGAACGCACGAAGCCGCACGTGAACATCGGCACGATCGGTCACGTTGACCACGGCAAGACGACGCTGACGGCGGCGATCACGAAGTACTTCGGCGAATTCCGCGCCTACGACCAGATCGACGGCGCGCCGGAAGAGAAGGCCCGCGGCATCACGATTTCCACCGCGCACGTGGAATACGAGACCGACGCGCGTCACTACGCCCACGTCGACTGCCCCGGCCACGCCGACTACGTCAAGAACATGATCACCGGTGCCGCACAGATGGACGGCGCGATCCTGGTGGTGAACGCGGCCGACGGCCCGATGCCCCAGACCCGCGAGCACATCCTGCTGGGCCGCCAGGTGGGCATCCCGAAGATGGTCGTCTTCATGAACAAGGTCGACCAGGTGGACGACGAGGAACTGCTTGAGCTCGTCGAAATGGAAATCCGCGAGCTGCTGTCTTCCTACGACTATCCCGGCGACGAGATCCCGATCATCGCGGGCTCCGCGCTGGCGGCGATGGAAGGCAACAACCCCGAGATCGGCGAGAACAAGATCCGCGAACTGATGGCGGCCGTGGACGAGTACATCGACACGCCCGAGCGCGCGATCGACCAGCCCTTCCTGATGCCGGTCGAGGACGTGTTCTCGATCTCCGGCCGCGGGACGGTTGTGACCGGCCGCGTCGAGCGTGGCGTGATCAACGTCGGCGACGAGATCGAGATCGTGGGCATCCGCGACACCAAGAAGACGACCTGCACCGGTGTGGAAATGTTCCGCAAGCTGCTGGACCGCGGTGAGGCGGGCGACAACATCGGCGCCCTGCTGCGCGGCATCGACCGTGACGGCGTTGAGCGTGGCCAGGTGCTCTGCAAGCCCGGCTCCGTGACCCCGCACACCAAGTTCGAGGCCGAGGCCTATATCCTGACCAAGGAAGAGGGTGGCCGTCACACGCCGTTCTTCGCCAACTACCGTCCGCAGTTCTACTTCCGCACGACGGACGTGACCGGCACGGTGAGCCTGCCCGAGGGCACGGAGATGGTGATGCCGGGCGACAACCTGAAGTTCGACGTGGAGCTGATCGCGCCGATCGCGATGGAGCAGGGCCTGCGCTTTGCCATCCGCGAAGGCGGCCGCACCGTCGGCGCGGGCGTGGTGTCGAAGATCACGGACTGACGGCGGTTTTGCGATAGCAAAACCTGCCGCCTGGGCCTCACCCGCGCGGCAGTGCCTTCCTGAAAGGAAGGTCACGAGAGCGCGGAGAGGCAGCACCCGGTTGAGAAAGAGAGAAGGCCGCAGCATCCCGCTGCGGCCTTTTACATTGGGGGGGTGGGCAGGATGCCCACCTTACACACGCCAGCCATACACCAAACCCGTAAGGTGGACGC
>NZ_JBFNXX010000083.1:0-1469 GCF_040811725.1 Sulfitobacter sediminis | reverse complement strand
AACGAGCCCATTGGAGCCATAGTGTTTTTGTTGGAAAAGACCGCATTTGTCATCTGGCAAAGTTTTAGTACAGTTCTTGGATATGTAATCAGGCGCCGCCGAATGAACTTGCCTAAGCCTCAAACGAGATTCACCAGATCGGGTGATGTCGCCATCGCCTATCAAGTGGTTGGAGATGGCCCCCAAAATCTAATTTACGCATCTGGATGGTTATCAAACATCGACGTCATCTGGGAGAATCCCGGGTACAACGAGTTTCTCAGCCGTCTGGCTGAGAGCTGCCGTCTCATCCTGTTCGACAAGCGCGGAACTGGGATGTCTGATCGGGATGTAGGTGTGCCCACGCTGGAAGAACGGTCGGAGGACATTCGGGCGGTACTGGATGCTGTAAAAGCGGACCAAGCTTCGATTTTCGGGATGAGTGAAGGCGGCAGTATGGCTTTGATGTTCGCCGCCAGCTACCCCGAGCGTGTCAATTCAATTGTGCTATTCGGATGCAGACCCTGTCGCGCATGGAAGCCCGATTGGCCATCCGGTCAGAGAAGGGCTGAGTTCGAAAAAGGTATTGAAGATGAAGTGGACAATTGGGGTGACTTTTCCAACTTCTTTGAGATCATTGCACCGAGCGTAGCGGATGATCCGGATGAGTTAGCTTTCTTCAATAGACTGATCGTTCAGTCAGGTAGCCCGAAGACGGCTGACCGGCTCACAAGACTGAATTATGAGCACGACGTCAGAGTTCTTCTACCGACTATTCAAGCTCCCACACGGGTGATACACGCGGACGGAGATCGAAGCGTAGATATTGTTGAAGCGAAGTATCTGGCGGACCATCTGCCAAATGCTGAGTATTTGGAGATTCAGCGAGAAGACCATATCCCCTGGGTGGGCGATACACATCAAGTCGCAGACCTGATCGTTGATTTCGTATCCAAACCAGATAAGCCAAGGCTAGATGACAGAGTTCTGCTAAGTATTTTGGTGACCGATATAGTTGGTTCAACGCAGCAAGCCGCAAAACTGGGGGATGCAAATTGGCGTGAAATCATCGAACAGCATGATAGCGCTGCATTGCGTGCACTAGCCAGGTGCGATGGTAAGCTCATTAAATCCCTTGGGGATGGGATAATGGCATCCTTCAGGGGGCCAAGCAACGCTTTGGCGGCAGCTGCTGAAATTCGGGCTGAGGCCGAAAAGATCGGCCTGAAAATTCGCGCTGGGATCCATACCGGCGAGTGTTTGAAGCGTGGGAATGACCTGACAGGCCTTGCAGTGAATATCTCCGCCCGAATAGCTGATATCGCAGAGGAAAACGAAGTTCGGGTTTCTGGAACCGTTCGAGACCTCGTTGTCGGATCAGGTCGAGAATTTTCGCCGCTTGGAACCGTTATGCTCAAAGGAATTCCTGAAGAGTGGCCGTTGTACAAATTGGTGAGCTGAAGATTTCTTGAGCGTCAGTTTTGTCCTGC
>NZ_JBFNXX010000082.1:0-1530 GCF_040811725.1 Sulfitobacter sediminis | reverse complement strand
GATTGTGTTGAAGAAGTCGGCCGGGGGAACGCGAGCACATCGCGATTGCGCGTGATTGGGCCTGTTGCTCAGGCCGTTGCCGGGGTAGCCGCGATCAGTTTCGCGAGTTTCCGGAGGTTTTGGGCGGTTGCGGCAAGGAGGAACTCGTCTCTGGCGCCGTTGGGTCCGCGGAGGCGCAGCCGGTCGAGCCGGAGGATGCGTTTGAGATGGGCGAAGAGCATCTCGACCTTCTTTCGTCGTCGGCTGGCATCGACATAGGCGTCCGTGGTGGCGATGCGGCGGGCGGCGTCGCGTGCGGCTTCGTGGACATGGCGTGCGATCTTCCGTCTCGGCTGGTTGGGACAGCAGCGTTCCTTGAGTACACAGGCAGCGCAATCTGCCTGCCTGGCGAAGTACCTTCGGAAGCCGTCCTTGCCGATCCCGTCGCGTGGCCTCTTCATCTGGCGCCAGTACTTCTTCAGAACCTTGCCACCCGGGCAGGCATATTCGTCGCGCTTCGGATCATACTGGAACTCGGCATTGGAGAAGGTGCCGTCGTGGCGCTCGGACTTGTCGATCACTGGGATGTAGGGCTCTATTCCCTGTCCGACGAGCCAGCCCAGCATCTCGCCAGAGCCGTAGGCCGTGTCCGCCGCAAGCCGCTCTGGCGTCAGGCCGAAGCGCTCCCTCGTGCGTGCGATCATCGTCCGCGTGGCGCCGACCTCCGCCGTGCGGATCGACCTGGTGGCCTCCACGTCGAGGATCACGCCGTGGTCCGTGTCGATCAGGTAGTTGTCGGAATAGGCAAAGAAGGCGGGCCCCTTCCTGGCGCCGGTCCACTGACTGGCCGGATCGGCGAAAGAGGTGAACTTCGGATCAACCTCGCTGGCTGCTCCGAAGGCGGCATCGTCGAGCACGTCGAGATACTCGCGCACAGCACGCGGTGCCGCCTGTACATCGATCCTGTCTGGGGCCCAATCCGCCTTGGCTGCCGCATATTGCTTGTTCGCATCCGCCCGAATGAGGCTGGCATCCGAGGCGAAGGTCTCACCGCCGACCAGCCCTTCCACGATACAGCGGGCTACCACGCTCTCGAACAGGTGACGGAAGAGATCGCTGTCCCGGAACCGGCCGTGGCGGTTCTTGGAGAAGGTCGAGTGGTCGGGCACCGGATCGGTCAGATCAAGGCGACAGAACCAGCGATACGCCAGGTTCAGGTGCACCTCCTCGCAGAGCCGCCGCTCCGACCGGATACCGAAGGCATAACCAACGATCAGCATCCGGATCATCAGTTCCGGATCGACCGAGGGCCTGCCTGTCGTGCTGTAGAACGGCGCAAGATGTCGGCGCATGTCACCAAGGTCGACGAACCGGTCCATGGCTCTCAACAGATGATCCGGCGGCACGTGATCCTCGATTGAGAACTCATAAAACAGAGCACCCTGCGCCACCTGCCTTGGCCCCATCATCGCCAGACCTCCCTAATCTCAAGGGAAGTGAATCAGCAGTCAGAGCATCGCTCAAGCAGAGTTTTTCAACACAATCAGCCCA
>NZ_JBFNXX010000081.1:0-1649 GCF_040811725.1 Sulfitobacter sediminis | reverse complement strand
GCGGCGCATGACATCATCGCGAAGACCGTTTTCAGCGCCTTGTTGCGTTCCACTGGGCAAGCCCCAAAACGGAACTGGGATGGCATCAACAACCATGATGCAGGCTATGGTCTTGAGTGCTGCCGCATTCTCGCGAAGGCGCTGAACGAGTCGCTCCCCACTGAGCTGAAGCGTGAGAAACCGGTCAACATGGCCAAGGCATGGCGCCGTGCCATCGAGGAAAACGCGGCTTCGAACTGACTGCTAGCTGCGGAAATTCTAATCGGTCCATATGACGAGCACGAACCGATGTGTTCTCTAGGTGATCCATAGCGATCCCAGGAGGCGACATCGTGACCGAACTTCAGATCACCTACAGCTCAATTGCCGAGTTGACCGCGAACCCGCGCAACGCACGAACACACAGTGTGCGACAGATCCGACAGATCGGTCGAAGCATTGAGAGTTTTGGGTTCGTAAACCCGATCCTGGTAGATGAACGGAACGTCCTCATCGCCGGTCATGGTCGCTTGGCGGCATCCGAAAAACTGGGCCTTGATCGAGTACCGGTCATTCGGATTGATGGGTTGAGCGAGACCCAGAAGCGCGGTCTCATGCTTGCCGACAATCGGATTGCCGAGAACGCGGGCTGGGACGCGGACATGCTTGCGAATGAGCTCGCCGATCTGTCAGCGATCGATCTGGACTTCGACCTTGAGGCGACTGGCTTCGATGCGGCCGAAATCGACATCGCCATCGAAGGTCTCGACGGCGATCAAGATGACGCGCCCGAAACCGCCCCCGATCCCGATCCGGATGATCCCGTGATTACGCGCGTGGGAGACCTCTGGCAGCTAGGCCCGCATCGCGTCGGCTGCGGAAGCGCCCGCGACCATGAGACAATGGCGCGTCTGATGGGGGAAGACCGGGCCGACGCAGGGTTCACCGATCCGCCATACAACGTGCGGATCCGAGGTCACGTCTCGGGCAAGGGAAAGATCAAGCACCGCGAGTTTGCAGAGGCATCGGGCGAGATGGCGCCAGCAGAGTTCAGAGAGTTTCTCGACGAAACCCTGGGCAATGCTGCGTCCGTCAGTCGACCGGGATCGGTCTGGTTCGTTTGCACTGATTGGCGGCATCTACCCGATATGGTCGGGGCAGGGGAAGAGAGCATTGGGCCGCAGCTAAACCTGTGCGTCTGGTGCAAGACCAACGGTGGCATGGGATCGCTCTACCGGTCGCAACATGAACTGGTCTGTGTCTTTGCCAGATCCGGGGGGCGCCATCGCAATAACGTCCAGCTCGGTCGATTTGGTCGGAACCGGACCAATCTCTGGCGCTATCCCGGTGTCAACACGTTCCGAGAAGGGCGCATGGAGGAGTTACAGGCCCATCCCACCGCGAAACCCGTCGCGATGGTCGCCGATGCTATCATTGACGTAACGCGCCGTGGTGACACCGTCCTTGATACGTTCGGCGGCGCTGGGGCGACGCTGATGGCGGCGGAACGGACCGGGCGCCGGGCACGGGTCCTCGAGATCGATCCCGCGTATGTCGACACGATGTTGCGTCGCTGGCGCGCGGCGACCGGCGAGGATCCCGTCCGGATCGAAGACGGCATGGCGCTCTCGGTTCTTGAAGCGGAGGCCGAAGATGGTCGGTGACTTCTC
>NZ_JBFNXX010000080.1:0-1684 GCF_040811725.1 Sulfitobacter sediminis | reverse complement strand
TCGTGACAATCGTGAATGCGCTCATCAAATCAGGCCAAAAATGGTCTGCTCAGCCCGTCTGAGAAATACAGTTGCTAACAAGGGGTCCATCTTCTCTCCGGTGACCGGCATTCAGGCCAATGCGAATAGCGTCAACACGCTGTCCAATGGGGCGCAGGTCGCCGATGAATATGATGTCGGCATCCAGTTCGGTACGGTCGATGATTCCACCGCAGGTACCGTGGCGCAGGCCAATTTCACGCTCTATTCGAATTCGGGGCCGCTTCTGCTCTCTGATCTCGATCTCAACAGCTTCGCGACAGTGGTCAATTCCGACGGCGGCGCAGGTCAAGTGCTGACTGGCAGCGACACTGCGGGAGGCGAACCGGTCTTCGTGGATACCGTTGCGCTTTTCGAGGATTTCAACGACATCTCGCACCCCTCCCAAAGCGATGCGATCGAGAGCAGCGGCGGGTGGACAACCCACTACGGAAAGCTGGCCACCAACAGCTGCTACGAAGGTGAGCTGCGTCTTGCCGAGGTGGCCACGGACGGCCCCGCGTCGATCTCGATGGACCTGCGGACCTGCGGTATCCAGAATTTCGAGAACAGTGGCTCCATGGCCGACAGCCTGCGTCTGGAGGTGCAGATCGACGGCGGTGAATGGGTGCTTCTCGATGAGTTCATGGTGAACGATGCGGGCACACGAATGGTCGGGTCGCTGACCGGCAATACGTTCGGCGAAAGCACGACCAATCTGACCTATTCAGGGGGCGTGCTCGATACCGCGACGGACAGCGTGCAATTCCGTCTTGTGTCGGACCTGACCGCCAACGATGAGATCATCTTTGTCGATAACGTTGAGGTGACAGTATCCGACGAGGTGAGTTCAGGCGGTGACTGTGTCCCGGAAATGGTGCTGAGCGAGAATTTCGACAATATTTCCGAGGCGGAGCAGAGCGATGCCATCGCCAGCGCGGACAACTGGGATGTCGATACCTACTATGGCGATCTGAACACCGACGGCTGCCGCGACGGGACACTGCAGCTGGAGACGATCCAGTCGAGCGGCCCCACGACGATTTCCTTCGACGCCTCCGTCGGCTGCATCGGGAATTTCGAAAACAGCGGCTATTATGCGGATAGCCTGCGTCTGGAAGTGCAACTCAACGAAGACGAATGGGTCCTGCTGGACGAATTCCGCGTGAACGACGCGGGAACGCAGATGGTGGGCTCCGAGACAGGGCAGACGTTTGACGGCGACTACACGAGCCTGTCCTATTCGGGCGGGGTGCTTGATGAGGCCAAAGGCGATGTGACCTTCCGCTTCGTTTCTGACATCTCGGCGTCGAACGAGGATATCTATATCGACAACATCGAGGTGACGGCCTGCGACGCGCCCGTGGTCGACGATGAATGCGGCCAGTACGATGTCGGCTACGTGGCCGGTATCCCCATCCTGCCCTTGGAGGACACCGCCCCCGAGATGACGGATGACACCGAAGAGCTGGTTGATGTGATGGCCTGACGCGCTCGTCTTGAACAACGAAAGAGGCCTCCGCCGATATTCGGCGGAGGTTTTTTGTTTTTTTACGGCTGGTTACCCAGAAGCTTCTTGTGCCTAACAGATGTCCTTCCCCCCTAGAACTGGGCCACTACGATGGCCGAGAGAGGGGGACAGAGAATGGCTCGGAAACGGTACTCA
>NZ_JBFNXX010000007.1:0-238434 GCF_040811725.1 Sulfitobacter sediminis | reverse complement strand
TGACCGCAACCGTATCAACAGAAAGAAACAGGAACGGATTCTACACCTGATCGGCCCGGATCAGGGGGCTGGGTCAAAAATTACCGAGTGCCCACCTGGTCGCCGATTGTGGCTGGCGCTGTGATAGCGATGACCGCATCAATTTTTGGTGTCGGCGGTGGGTTCCTTCTGGTCCCATACATGGCAAGCTTCCTGGCGATGCCTATGCATATCGTTCCTGCGACAGCTGCTGTCGCCATCTTCGTCTCATTACTTGTCTCGATAAGCAACTTTCTCGCTCTAGGCGCAACGCTTGACTACGATCTCCTCCTGCCGCTGGCATTCGGGGTAATCTTTGGCGCCGTTGTTGGTCCACTGATCAACAGAGCTTCGAAGAATAGCTGGTTGCAAATTACTATGGGCGTGATCGTTGCCGCGATTGGTCTGAAATACACTTTGCTATGAACGGAAGGCAGACACCGGGTAAGTTGCACTTAGTCGTTTTCTAAGGCCGAGAAAGAAATTTCTGCGCGGAATTCGCTTTTGAAGATAAGAGCTGTATCGGCAACGGCAGCAATGCTACGATGGGCGGTCATCTGATGGTTTTGCTCAGATGTTTCCATTGGCCTTAAGCGTGAGTTCGGGACGTGTGTACATCAGAGCCTACAAGTCCATGGAGTAGAAACGAAAGTACTGCTGCAATTCGGGCACAAGATTGTAGCTGGAACTCTCCGGGTAAACATCGATCTCTTCAAAACCCAATTTCTCATACAAGCTTCGCATCTCGACATTATTTCTCAGTGTGTCGACTAAAAGGGTCTTCAAACCCATCTCTTTGGCAGCACCAATCCTTAGCTCAACGAGTTCTCGTCCAATGCCAAGTCCTCGAGCGCTCGGACGCACAAAAAGGCGTTTCAATTCGCCTTTCTCGCTGCCGACAGACTTCAGCGAACCGCATCCAAGAAGATCTCCGTCTTCACTTCTCGCGAGAAACAAGCGCCCATTTGGCGGCAAGAACTGATCTATTTCTCGCCAAAACTCTTCGATTGCCTTTCGTCCACCCGCAGGGGCTTTGCCACCCATCGTAGCGATGCGAGAAACCATCAAGTCGTAATACTCTCGAAGAAGCGCATCCATCGGTTCTTTTTCTGGCTGTGACCTCAGGTTTTCATATTCGACTTTCATACGCACCTCACGAAATCGTTTTTCATTCTAGGTTAGGATAAATTCATCGCCCCAATCATCTCGGTTCGCTGTTCGAATGCGGTCGGTCTCTCAACCGCATCGAGCATCCATTGCGCGACATCGCCCGTGGATATCTTGGATGTCTTTTCAAACCTATCGACAATCTGGACACTGCCGCTTGGGTCACCGTTGACCAAAGCCACCGGACGCACCGCGAGTGTATCCAATCCACTCGCATCCAGAACCTCTTCCATGTTGCCCAGATCACGAAAAATCGCTCCGACGCTGCTGCTTTGAATGACGTTGCGCATGTCTGCGTCGACCGTTTCCCAACTATCACCAACCCCAGCAGAGCTGATGACAACGGCCCTCTCAATGCCATTGGCCTTCATGGCTTCGACAATTCCAATCGCACAACGTTCTGTGAAATCCTCAGGAGAGAGCAGAGTTGACCATGGATCAGACGGATCTTTCTTTCGTATGCCAAGGCAGGATACGATGGCATCCATTTCTCGGGAAGCTTGCTTCAAAACCGAGGCATCCAGAACGTCTCCCTGAAGTACATCCAGTCCCGTTCGTTCGCCTAAACCGCCAGAGGAACGAACGATTGCCTTGATCGTGTGGCCTCGTTCCAGTGCCATGTCGACAAATTGCCGACCCGTATTGCCGGTCGCCCCGAGGACTAGAATATTCATGTTCTTTGCTTCCTTTTCCAGCAGGCCCCAACTGGATAACATTATCGGCATACCAACAAGATACGGGAGCACTGTAATGGCAAAAGGATATCTGGTCGCGCACATCCGTGTTCATGACAAAGACGCCTTTGAGGAGTTCAAGCAACTGTCGGGTGCGGCGATCAAAGCCCACAACGGAAAGGTCTTGGTAAGAAACCCGTCACCGGACCATCGCGAGGGCGGCGCACAAGGCCTTGCCATCGTGATCGAGTTCGAAAGCATTGATGCGGCTCGGGCATTCTATGAGTCCGATGCCTACACTGAGGCACGTGCCGTCAGAGAGAAGATTTCCGACACAGACCTGATCCTCGTAGAGGGACTATAGAGGCTAGCGTCTGTCGCAACTCAGACAGCTGGAGGAGCAACTTTGGCCGATATGGATTTCTGGTACTCCATCGGTAGCACTTACAGCTACCTGACTGTCATGCGACTTCCCGAGGTCGAGCGAGCGCACAATGTGAAGTTTCGTTGGCGACCTTTCGACGTTCGGCATGTGATGGTCGAACAGAACAACATCCCCTTCAAAGGCAAACCGGTCAAAGCTGCGTACATGTGGCGCGACATCGAACGACGAGCGAAAAAATACGGGCTCTCGCCCAAGGTACCGGCCCCTTACCCTTTGCCGGGTTTGGTTTTGGCCAATCAAGTTGCAATGGTTGGCGTCAACGAAGGTTGGGTCGAAGACTACACCCGGGCGACTTACAAGCGCTGGTTTGAAGCTGGCGAACCAGCCGGTGAGGAACCAAACCTGTCTTCCAGCCTTGAGGAAATCGGTTGTGATCCCGCCAAAGTTCTCGCTGCCGCACAATCTGAGAGCATCGCGAATGCTCTCTCTGCTGCGACTGAAGAGGCGATGAAACTCGGTGTATTCGGTTCTCCAACTTTCGTAGTGGATGGCGAAGTGTTCTGGGGTGACGACCGGTTGGAAGATGCGGTGATGTGGGCTCAATCGATTGAAAAATGAATGTCTGTGTGCACCTCACAAGCAGCTTACGTGTCCAGCAACTAGCCGAAACTTGGAGGCAGGCTCTAGCGGTCCCATAGAGAGAAATGTGCATTTGTGCTATCAAGCACAGGAACTAGGGAGGGGATAAAATGGCAACGTATGAGGGATTTGCGGAACTGGAAACGAAGGGCTGGTCTGACGATACGATCTCGTCGGGCTACGTGAACATGTTTGCCGAGGCGAGTGACATGGCCATCCCTCACATTGTGTCCAACGTTGGAGGTGCCGGTAAGGTTCTTGATCTTTGCTGCGGACAAGGCAACGTCACGGAGGCGCTTGCCAAAGCCGGGCATGCGGTGATTGGGGCGGATTTCTCAGCCAAGATGCTCTCGCACGCCCGCGACAAATTTCCAGACGGAGAGTTTGTTGAAGCTGACGCCCAAAATCTCCCCTTTGGCGATGCTGAATTCGATGCCGTTGTTTGTAGCTTTGGGCTCATGCATGTCCCTGATCAGCCAAAGGCACTTTCTGAAATTCGCAGGGTTCTGAAGCCAAAGGGACAATTCATCATGACTTCGTGGTGTGGCCCGGACGTATCTCCTGTCTTCCAAGTGTTTTACAGCAGTGTCCAGGAGCATGGTGACCCTTCTGTGACGATGCCTGACAGCCCGAATTTCCATCAGTTTGCGAACGAGGAAATGGCAAAGTCGATCCTGTCAGGCGCGGGGTTTGAGGTGCAAAAGCAAGAACAGCTCGATTGTTCTTGGGTGTTGGAGGAGCCCGAAGATCTGGCTGAGATCTTCCAAAACGGAGCTCCTCGAGGAGGTTATCTGCTGTCTCAACAACCCGAGGCAAACAATGCAGCGATTAAAGCGGCCGTTGCCGAAAAAGTCCGTAGCCGCTTTTCTGACGGCGACAAGTGGCGTGCTCCCATACCTGCATCTTTGGTCGTCGCTCAAGCCAACTAAACGCCTACGGTACTCGATTTCCGGCTGACATCACCAACACAGGAACTTAGTGTGTGATGAGGCAATCGAGGAGCGGGAATGGCCAAGCTGGGCGCGGATACGCATGTGCTATTGGACGGGGAGGTGAAGGTCTACAAACGCGGCAATAGCAAGCGCTGGCAAGCTACGTTCAAGATCAACGAGCACTGGGTGCGCATCAGCACGGGCAAGCGCGATCTGGAAGAAGCCAAGACTGTCGCCCGCGAGCAATACCTCGACTACAAATTCCGCGCCAAGCACGACCTGCCCGTTGTCACCAAGCGTTTCGAGGATGTTGCGCGGCTGGCTATTTCGGACATGCAGAGGCAATTGGATGCGGGTGCAGGGCGCAAGGTCTTCAAGGACTACATCAAGGCGTTGAACAAGTACTTCATCCCGTTCTTTGGCAAGACCTTCATCACCAATATCGACCACGACAAAATCCTGGCGTTCAACGCTTGGCGGGCAGAGCAGATTGGGCGCGAGCCAAAAGCATCGACGCTGAACACGCACAACTCAGCCATGAACAAGGTGTATGCGGAAGCAGTCGCTCGTGGCTTCATCACGCAAGGCAAGGTGCCTATCCTCGCCAACAAAGGCGAAGGCGCAAAACGGCGTCCTGACTTCAGCCGTGAAGAATATCGGTCGATGATCAGTAAGCTGCCGCACTGGATCGACAAGGGCAAAGGCGGCAAGTCACGCGACATGCGCTATCTGCTGCGCGACTACGTGCTGATCTTGGCCAACACCGGCATGCGACACGGCACAGAAGCGCAGAACCTGCGCTGGAAGCATGTGACCGTCTTTAAGGAAAACGATCTTGAATACGTGGAGTTCTATCTTCACGGCAAAACCAAGCCGCACGAAGCCATCGGTCGTGCTGGCACAATCGACTACCTCAAGCGTATTCATTCACGCACCGATGCGATCAAGGACATCGACTTCTACGAGATGCTCAAGCAGAAGCTGGACTTACCAGTGTTTTGCTTGCCCGATGGGACGGTAACTGAGCATCTGCGTCAGACCTTCAAAGCGTTCTTGAAAGACGCTGGGCTGCTCAAGTGTCCCAAGACAGGGCAGGATCGCACGCTCTACAGCTTGCGTCACACATACGCGACATTCGCGCTGGTCAATGACGGCATGGATATCCACGCATTGACCAAGCAGATGGGCACGTCGATTGGCATGATTGAACGGCACTACAGCCACCTAACCCCGCGCATGAAGAAAGACATGTTCACTGGCAAACGGTATGAATTGTCTGCTGAAGAGTATGAGGCGCAGAAGGCTTCGGGCGGTGAAATCTAGCTATTAGAGCTGGAAACACCGAAAGCGGACCTTCGATGCACATCACAAGAGCGTCTGCCTTGCGGACGAAGCGCATAGGCTTGGTACTGCCGGAAAGTCGGAGAGTGCCTCAACATGCCAGCATTACTCATCGTCGATGAGACGATCACTGAGCAAGAACTGTTTGAAGAATACAAGCGGGCGGTTGTGCCAACGATAGAGAAGTATGGTGGCCGTTTCTTGGCCAGAGGGGAAGCGCTGAGAACACTGGAGGCTAACGGCACTTGGAACCCAGACCGCCTTGTGATTGTGGAGTTTCCGGATATGGCGACCCTAAAGGCTTGGTATGAAAGTCCAGAGTACGCTCCCGCACGTGAAATCCGTCTACAATCGGCGAGTAGTACCTTGATTGCGATGGAGACAGGAGTGGCTATCCAGTCCAACAATTAACTGAGCAAATGCCATCCAAAAACGGAGTCAGTTTGCGAAGGTACGCCCTAGAGTTCTCGCCTTCACCAGAAGCGCCTGCCTTTCGTCGTCGCCTTCCAAGGTATCGTGAAGGAGTTCCAGTCTGGCGTTCGTGATACCGCAGAAGTTCATCACTCCGACGACCAACTGCGTCTCCATAGCAGTTGTATAGCCGCGCTTCTTGAACGACGCGGACCCAGTTGCTGCGAGACCAACCAACAGTGCTCGGTCAAGCGTTAGCTTTTGGTTTCCATAAGCCCAATCGGCATTCCAGACCCTGTCGATCCAACCTTTGGTCATTGCTGGCACTGACCACCACCAAACTGGGAAGATGAAGGCAACCGCGTCGTTTCTCTCCACTCGGGCCTGCTCTCGACGTACTGCGTCAGAATATGATTGTGGGCCGCCACTAAGGTCCGGCTCATCTTCAACGGGCATGCGGGGATCAAATCGCTCAGCATGCAAGTCTGCGATCTCAGGAATGTTCCCGCTTTCCTCTAAGCCTGCCACGAACTGATCAAGCACAACGCCTGACAGCGATTTCCGTCTCGGATGATCAAAGACGACTAAGACGTTCATGACGGCCCTTCCGCGCTACCACTTCCGCATCATAACACAAGAAGGTCGTTTGAGCTGACGAGTGCGAGCTGAAGCATTGTTATCGTGCGGTCCACGCAGCGACTGCTGGTACAGAGACATGCTTCCAAACACAGTTGCAGAAAGTGTGTTCAAACACAGTGTTTTAGGTTAGTGTGTTGAACACAGTTTTTGTCCAACCCAGCGCAGCATAGCTTCATCGCACAGTTTATCGCACACCTCAAATTTAGCCAAAATAGCCATTTAAAAACAAGCGCTTAAAATTAACACAAGTCTTGAAAATTCTCGTGTCGGTGGTTCGATTCCGCCCCCGGGCACCACTTCTCCCAATGCGTCTGTTTCAGCTCATGTTCCTGCGCTATTCCTTGGCGACTGAGCTTCGGATGGTTCTGGTGAGAGGTCCTGGATGAGTGAATTCACATCGGTTGGGGTAGTCGGGGGCGGGCTTGTCGGGATGAGCTGGGCGAGCCTTTTTCTGGCACGGGGATGCCGGATTGTGGTCGTTGATCCGGATGAGGCCGCCCGTGTCCGGCTTGACGTCTTTCTTAACCACGCGTGGGAAAGCCTCGGCGCGCTTGGATTGATCGTTGGCGATCAAAAGCCCGAGCCCATTGTGAGCAACGATTTTTCCGCTCTTGCGGGTGTTGACTTCGTTCAGGAGAACGGTCCGGAACGGATTGAGATCAAGCGGGATATCGTTGCGAGGCTGGAGGACGTCCTGGACCCCGACACTGTTATCGCGTCAAGCACGTCCTCTCTCAAAGCGAGCGATATCCAGAGCGGAGCGCGCCATCCGGGGCGCATTCTTGTCGCGCATCCGATGAACCCGCCGCATCTCGTGCCCATGGTGGAACTGGTGGCGGGAGAGCTAACCAGCGAGGAAACAGTCACGACAGCGGAGCGGTTCTATGCGCAGATGGAGCGGGTGACGATCCGCGTCAAGCGGGAGGTGCCGGGGCATCTTGCGAACCGGCTGACCTCGGCGCTTTATCGCGAGGCGGTTCATCTGGTCGCGGAAGGCATCGCGGATGTGGAGGACATCGACAAGGCGGTCGCCTATGGGCCGGGCATGCGCTGGGCCCTCATGGGACCGCATCTGACCTACCACCTCGGTGGCGGAACCGGTGGGTATCGGGGATACCTCGATCACCTGGGCCCCACGCAGGAAGCCCGCTGGGCGGAATTGGGGCAGCCGACCCTTTCCGAGAGCGTAAAGGAGGCGCTGGTGGAGGGCGTTGACCGGGAGCTTGTCCAGATGGATGAGGCAACTCTGGTGGCGCGGCGGGATGCGGCCTTGGTGGCGCTTGCAAAGCTGAAGAAAGACTTCGGTTTGTGAGAGGGGCACTGCGTTCCTGGGGTTTGCTTTGCCAAGGAAATGCTGCGTCCACGGCTTGAGAAGCAGGGCGTTGATGGTCATCGGACGGGGTAGGACGCACGGAATATCTCCTGGACGGGGGGGTGACCGAATGTCCGGTCGGGATACTGGGCGACGAGCCGGTCGAATTGATGTTGTGCGCGTGTCCGGAGCGCCTCATGATCGACCCTGGGAATGGCCCCGTCTTCCATGACAAACCGCCCGTCGATGACCACCGTGCGCACGTCACGTCCGCATCCGTTCAGAAGTATGGTCTGGATCGGGTCGATGATCTGGCCCATGGCGGGGTCGTCCAGCCCGATCACGACAAGGTCGGCCCGCGCACCGGGCGCGAGGCGGCCGAGATCGCTTCGCCCCAGGGCTGCGGCCCCGCCGAGGGTCGCGGCATCGTAGAGGTCACCTGCCCTGACGGCGTCCGGCTTGCCTTCGGCAAGGCGCGCCGTCATCAGGCCAATCTGCATGTTTTGGATCATGTCGGGGGGATGCGTGTCGGTGCCCATCCCGATGGTCATGCCGGAAGCGCGGAAAGTACCGAAGGATTGCAGGGCGGCGCCGCCGCGGGCCATCACCAGCGGGCAATGCGCAAGCGACGCGCCGCTGTCGGCGAGGATTTGCAGGTCGGGTGCCCGATGGTCGATCCCGTTGCAGCCTGAGATATGCGTCAGATGCGGCAGGATCGTCCGAGCGGTGAAGAAGTCGAGGTCGCGCAGCCATTCGGGTGGCGACATGCCCTGCAGGCGCAGGACGGACTGGTACTCGAAGGCCGACTGGCAGCAGTGCAGGCGCACCGGTATATCGAGATCGCGCCCGACATCCGCTGTGCGGCGCAGGAGGTTGGCGGTGCAGGTTTCGATCCGGTCGGGTGCCAGCATGGTGCGGATAAGACCCCCGGCGCGCCCCTCGAAAGCCTGCGCAAACCGGCGGGCCTGTTCCAGGCCGTCCAATCCGCGATCTTCATCGAAGTAGAAGTCGATTTCCGTGTTCTCGCGGACGAAGGTATTGCCGCTGCGATAGGCGGGGCCGAGGTAGACGCGCAGGCCGAGGTCTTGTGCCGCCTCGGCGGCACCCTCGAATTCGTCCGATGTTTCGCCCCATTCGCGGTAGAAGAGCGAGGCGATGGGCAGGGCCGTGGTGATGCCGTTGCGGATGAGCCGGGTGAAGGCGTAGCGTTTCTGCCAGCGCAGTTCCTCGGGCGTATACATCTCGCGCGGGCCCGCCTGCATGTAACTTTCCGGCCAGACCCGCCCCTTGCGCCAGCCCGGTTGGTTGTCGAGCGCCAGCACGGTGGTGTCGAGGTCTGACAGCGCGTCGAGGTCGATGAACCCCGGTCCGACCAGCGATTGCCCGTAGTCGATCCGGCGGGCGACGTCGCCGTCAAAGCCCCGCCCGACGAAGAGGATTTCGCCATCCTCGAACACCACCTCGCCCTGCGGCAGCAGGATGTGCCCGTCCTCACGGTGCCCCACCACCCAGTCCGCCGTCAGCAGGACCCGCCCGCTCTGCCGTCCGGCGGCTGTCATGGCGCATCGCGGAGGGCGCGGCCCTCCTGCGCCACGACGCGGCCGCCTTTCAGCACCAGCTTGCGCGGCGGGTGGCTTACGACCGCATGTGCGGGTGTCTCTGCCTTGACGAGCACCAGATCGGCGCGGCAGCCTTCGGTCAGGCCGTATTTTTCCAAACCCATGACCCGCGCGCCACCATGGGTGCAGCACCAGAGCGCATGTTCGACATCCTCGTCCCTGCGGAAATTGTTGCGCAGCCCAAGGAGCATCGCGCGTTCCAGCATGTCGGCATTTCCATAGGGGCCCCAGCAATCGCGTATTCCGTCCGACCCGGCACAGAGCGTCACACCTGCGCTGCGCAGATCGTCGGCCAGCGGCACGGGGCGGAAGGGGGTGGCAACGGTGGCGATGTGGATGCGCGCCTCCGCCAGATCGGCGATGAGCGCCAGCGCGCGCTCCCGGTCGGGCATACCGAGGCAGAAGGCGTGGCTGATCGTGACATGGCCCTGCATGGCATGGGCGCGGGTGCGCTCGAGGATCAGCTCGATGGAGAATGCGCCCAGCTCCCCGGGTTCGTGCAGGTGGATGTCGATCGGTTTGCCGTACCGCTCGGCCAAACCGAAGACCGCATCAAGGTGACCTTTCGGATCGCGGTCCATGCTGCAGGGGTCGAGGCCGCCGACCACGTCTGCGCCGTCTTGCAGGGCCTGATCCATCAGGTCGATTGTTCCGGGGCGGACCAGCAGGCCGGACTGGGGGAAGGCGACGATCTGGAGGTCGATCAGCCCGGCAAGCGCCTCGCGCGTGCGCGTCACGCCTTCGAAGCCTTCCATGCCGCAGTCGGTGTCCATATCCACGTGACTGCGGATCGCGGTGGAGCCATGGCCCAGCGACAAGAGCGCCTGCCGCATGGATTGCCGGTGCGGGTCGATGTCCCACTCGCGGCGGAGGCGGCGCTCTGTGTCGATCTTGTCCTTCAGGGTCGGGCCCGCCTGATGCGGACGCCAGCCCATGCCCAGCAGGGTCTTGTCGAGATGGGTATGCGCCTCGACCAGTCCCGGCAGCAGGATGGCGTTTTCGCCGTCGAGGGTCCGCGCATCGGGCGCGTCTGGCAGGCCGGGCGCGATGCGGGCGATATGGCCGTCGCGGATCAGGACATCGACGGTCTTGCCCCCCTCGGGGCGGACGTTGCGGAGAATGAGCGTATCCTCTGCCATGCCCAACCCCTCAACGCCTTGGCCGGTCGGCCAGATCGGCGCTTTCGGTCAGCACGAACTGGCGGTCGGCGACGATGTAATTGTCGGCATGAAGGCGCGCGACGGGCTGGTAGATTTCGGGCCGGACGTAGTGGCCGTCCGCGTCGAGGCAGGTGTCGCGCACATGCATTTGCACCACTTCGCCCAACACAATCACCCGGCTGGGGTACTCGATCAACCGTTCGACACGGCATTCCATCGAGGCCGGAGCCTCTGCCACGCGGGGCGGGGCGATCTTGAGCGAGGGCGCATGGCTCAGCCCTGTCAGCGTGATCTCATCCACGTCCGCGTCAAAGGGATGGCCGCAATCCACCATCTGCTGCGCCAGTGCCATGTCGCAGAGGTTCACGACGAATTCACCGCTGCGGCGGATGTTGCGGATTGTGTCCTTTTCGGTGCCATCAGGCCGGGTCTGGATGCCGAGGATCACGATGGGCGGGTCTTGCGAGAAGACGTTGAAGAAGCTCATGGGTGCTGCATTGGCCGTTCCGCTGTCGCTCATCGTCGTCACCAGCGCGATGGGGCGGGGGGCCACGAAACCGCACAGCAGGCGGTAGCGGTCCCGCGGGGGGAGGGCTTCGAAGTCAAACTCCATCGCGGGTCCCCTCAGCGAAATGCGACAAGATGCTCACCCCGCCTCGCGCAGATGACAGGCGACCAGACCGCCGTTCCTGGCCGGTTTTAGCGGCGGCTCGCTCTCCGAGCAGCGCGGTTCCGCGATCGGGCAGCGCGAGGCGAAACGGCAGCCCTTGGGCAGGTTCAGTGGATCGGGCGGGTCGCCGGGGATCAGGATGCGCCGGGTCTCCTCGCGCCGCTTGGCATCAACGGAAGGCACGGCGGAGAGAAGCGCCTCGGTATAGGGATGCTGCGGGTCGGAGAAGAGCGCGATGCGGTCGGCGTGTTCAACGATCTTGCCCATATACATGACCGCCACGCTGTCGCACATGTGCTGCACGACGCCGAGGTCATGGCTGATGAAGAGGTAGGTCAGCCCGAAATCCTTTTGCAGGCGGCGCAGCAGATTGAGGATTTGTGCCTGCACCGCGACGTCGAGGGCGCTGACCGGCTCGTCACAGATGATGACCTCGGGCCGGGTGGAAAGCGCGCGGGCGATACCGATGCGCTGACGCTGGCCGCCGGAGAACTGGTGCGGGAAAAGCCGCTTTTGCTCGGGCCGCAGGCCCACGGCGGCGAACAGCTCGTCCACGATGGCGGCCTTTTCGGCGACAGACTTGTCGGTCAGGCTGTCGAGCGGTTCGCGCACGATGTCCTCGGCCCGCTGGCGGGGGTTGAGCGAGGAATAGGGGTCCTGAAAGATCACCTGCACCTGCCGGCGCATCGCCTTCAGCTGCTCCTGCTGGAGCGGCAGGATGTCCTTGCCCTCCAGCCGCACCTCGCCCGTGGTCTCGCCTGTGACCAGCCGCGCGATGGCGAGCGCCGCCGTGGTCTTGCCTGATCCGCTTTCGCCGACGATGGCCAGTGTCTCGCCCTTGCGGACGGTGAAATTCACGCTGTCCACGGCCGTGAGGTACGTCTTTGCGCCCCATCCGCCGCCTTTCTTGCGTACCGGAAAGCGGACTGACAGATTTTCGATTTCCAGAAGCTCGGCCATCAGACTTCCTCCGCGCGCCAGCAGGCGGCGCTTTGACCGTTGGCGAATGCGGCCTCGGGGGGACGCGCGCGCAGGCATTTGTCCACCACCATGGTGCAGCGCTCCGCGAAGAGACATTTGTCCTGCCCAAATTCGCCGAGGCCCGGCACGATGCCGGGGATCTCGGTCAACTCCTCCCGTTCGAAGGTCGGATCGGCCATGATGTGCGGCACGCAGGAGATAAGACCCTTGGTATAGGGATGCCTTGCGTGTTCGATGATCTGCTGCACCGGACCGACCTCGGCTTTACGACCGGCGTACATGACGATCATCCGCTCGGCCATTTCGGCCACTGCGCCCATGTCGTGGGTGATCATGATGATCGAGGTGCCGAATTCGCGGCGCAGATCACGCAGCAGATCGAAGATCTGCGCCTGCACAGTGACGTCAAGGGCGGTTGTCGGCTCATCCGCGATCAGGATTTTCGGTTTGCAGGCCAGGGCGATGGCGATCATCACGCGCTGGCGCTGGCCGCCCGACATCTGGAAGGGGTAGTCGTTGACGCGGCCCTTGGGGTTGGGGATGCGCACCGCGTCAAGAAGCTCGATGGCGGCGTCATGCGCGGCCGTCTTTCCAAGGTTTTCATGCTCGCGCAGCACTTCGGCGATCTGTTCGCCCACGGTGTAGACCGGGTTGAGCGAGGTCATAGGCTCCTGAAAGATCATCGAGATGTCGTTGCCGCGCAGGTCACGCAGGCGCTTCTCGCTCGCCTTGGTCAGGTCCTCGCCGTCGAAGATGATGCGGCCCGAGGCGATGCGCCCGATCCCTTCGGGCAGCAGTCCCATGATCGCGAGCGCGGTCATCGACTTGCCGCAGCCGCTTTCGCCGACAAAGGAGATGTTCTCACCATGCCCCAGCTCGAAGCTCAGATCGTCGATCACCGGGGCCACGCCCGCACGGGTCGACAATTCGATACGCAGGTTTTCGACCTTCAGAAGCGGTTCCATCAGCGCTGCCTCAGACGGGGGTTGAGCGCGTCGTTCAGACCGTCGCCGACAAGGCTGATCGCCAGCACGGTGATAAAGATCGCGAGGCCGGGGATGGTCACGGTAAAGCTGCTTTCAAGAATGTATTGCCGGTTCGACCCGATGATCTGGCCCCAGCTGATCACGTTGGGATCGGTGAGGCCAAGGAACGACAGGCCCGCCTCGAAGAGGATGGCGGAGCCGACCATGAGCGCGGATTGCACGATGATCGGCGGCAGGGCGTTCGGCAGGATCACGCGGAACATCAGCTTCAGCCCCGAGGCTCCCGAGGCGCGGCTGGCCATGACGTATTCCAGTTCCCTGATCCGCAGGAACTCGGCCCGGGTGATCCGGGCCACGGCGGTCCAGCTGACAAGGCCAATGGCGAGTGTGATCATCGGCAGGCTCGCGCCGAAGAGCGCGACGATGACCATGGAGAAGAGCAGCGTGGGCAGCACCTGAAAGAACTCGGTGAAGCGCATCAGGGCTTCCTCTACGAAGCCACCGTAGAAGCCCGCGAGCGCACCGATGGTCACGCCGATGACCACCGTGACGATGGCGGCCGAGAGCCCGATGATCAGGGTGACCCGCGCTCCATGGATGATCTGCGCCAAGAGGTCGCGGCCGAGGTAATCGGTGCCCAAGAGGAAGCCGTCCACACCGGGCGGAGAGAAGGGCGCCCAGGCCATCTCGAAGGGCTGGCCGGGATAGAGATAGGGGCCGAAGATTGCGCCAAGCACGATGAGGCAGAGCACCACCAGCCCCGCCATTGCGGCGTGGTTGCGCTTGAACATGTCCCAGGCTTCGGAAAGCGGGGACTGGGCCTTGGGGACGGGTTGGCTGGTCTGGTCGGTCATCCCCGGCCTCTCATTCTGGGATCGACCGCACGGAGGGCGAAGTCGGTCAAAAGGTTGCCGACGATCACCATCAGCGCGGAAAAGAACAGGATGCCAAGGATCGTGGGCGTGTCGCGGGCGATGATCGACTGGAAGGCAAGCGTGCCAAGACCCGGCCAGGCAAAGACCGTCTCGACCAGCACCGCACCCGAGACGACGGCGGAGAATTGCAGGCCCGCCAGCGTGATCACCGGCGACAGCGCGTTTTTCAGCGCGTGCTTGTAGACGACGGAGCGGGTGGAAAGGCCCTTGGCCTTGGCGGTACGGACGTAATCGCTGCCCAGCGTCTCCATCATCGTGGCGCGGGACAGGCGGGAATAGAGGGCGAGGAAGATCGAGGACAGGGTGATGACCGGCAGCACGAGGTGGCGTGCCACGTCCCAGAAGTGCGCCCAGAAGCCCCCGATCAGCGTGACGTCGCGCATGCCAGCCACAGGGAACCACTGGATTTTCAGCGAGAAGCCGATGAGCAGCAGGATGCCCGTCCAGAACACCGGTGCGGAATAGCCGAAGAGGGCGAAGAAAGTCACGAAATGCGACAGGATGCCGTTCGGCCGCCGGGCCGAGATGACGCCCAGCACCACGCCGATGATCAGCGCGAGCAGTTGTGCGAGAAAGACCAGCAGCAGTGTCGCGGGCAGACGCTGGAGGATCAGCTCTGTCACCGGCATGGAATAGAAGAAGGAATAGCCGAGATCAAAGCGCAGGACCCGCGCCATGTAGCTGCCAAGCTGGACGATAAAGGGCTGGTCCAGCCCGTAGTCCGCCCGGATACGGTCGAGGATTTCCTCGTCGGCGCCCCCCATCGACTGCGCGATGGTGTCGGCCACGTCCCCCGGCGCCAGGTGGATCAATGTGAAATTGAGCACCAGCACGGCCAGCAGAAGGGCGACCGCGTAGAACAGGCGTGTCGCGATGGTTCGGATGAAGTCCAAGGCCCGTGATCCTTATGCGCGTCTATCGCAGGTCGGGCGGACCGGTGGCCGGTCCGCCCGGTTCACTTCAGCTCATTCCTTAAGCCAGACACGGTCCATCGGGGAGGACGTGGACCAGATGCCGCCCACCGGGGGGTTCTGCACCTTGTTGGAGTAGAAGGTGTGCATGGGCACGGCGTTCAGGTAGTAGATCGGCACCTCTTCGTTCACGATCTCCTGGAACTCAGCGTAAAGCGCCTTGCGCTTTTCCTGGTCGTTCTCCTGCGCCGCCATTTCCAGCAGTTCGTCCACGCGGGCGTTGGAATAGCCCTGCGTGTTCGACCACACACCCTTGGCGATGTTGCTGGTCATGTAGGTCCGGTTCACGCCGATCACCGGGTCACCCCAGTTGTAGACGCTGTCGAGCGACATGTCGAAATCCATCGTGCCCATCAGCTTCGCCCAGCTGGGGAAATCCGGCACGGATTCGATGGTGACGTTGATGCCGACCTTGCTGAGCGCCTGCTTGATGTACTCGGTCTGCGGCTTGTAGCCCGGGAAGGGAACCAGCTCCATCGTGATATCGAACCGCTTGCCGCCTTCCATCGGGAAACCGGCCTCGTCCAGCAGGGTGTTGGCCTTGTCGACGTCGAGATCATAGGCGTTGACGTTCGCGTTGTAGAGCGGGCTGTCGGGGTGCACGCCGGTTTTCGCATCCTTGGCGGTGCCGCGCATGATCGCCTTGTGGATGAAGTTCTTGTCGATCGCATAGGCGATGGCCTGACGCACGCGCACGTCCTGAAGCGGACCGCGGGTGGTGTTCATCGCCAGCCAGTCGATGGGGCCGATGCCGCCATAGCCGTCGCCCGAGACACTGATGCCATCGGCATTCATCATGCGGTTGACCAGTGTCGGCTCCGCCTCGAAGGTGGAGAGATGCAGCTCGCCGTTCTCAAGCGCGATGGTGCGCGATGAGCTGTCGGGGATGATGCGTGCGACGATCCGGTCGAGGTAGGGCAGGCCTTCCTCCCAATAGCCGTCATAGCGCTCCATGATCACGTGCTCGCCAGGCTTGAACTCCACCAGCTTGAAAGGGCCGGAGCCCACCACGTCCTCGTTGTTGCGCGGATGGTTCTTGGGGTCCTGACCGTCGCCGTAGATGTGCTCGGGGATGATCGACATCAGCTGCCCGGACATCGCCAGCATCAGCGCGGGGTGCGGATGGGCGAGGTTCAGGACGGCAGTATGCTCATCGGGTGTATCGACCGAGGTGACCGGTGCGAACATGGATTTGAAGGGGTGGTATTCCTGGATGATCTTGACCGAGAAGGCGATGTCAGAGGATTTGATCGGCTCGCCATCGTGGAAGGTCGCGTCCTCCTGAAGGTTCAGCGTGACCTTGAGGCCGTCCTCGCTGACCTCCCAACTTTTGGCGAGGTAGGGTTGCGGGTTCCAGCCGTCGTCATAGCGCAGGGGTGCTGCGAAAAGCTGCGCACCCACAAGGCCGGTCACGATGCCCGACTGCACCGCGGGGTTCAGTACGCGCGGCGTGCCGGTCAGGGCGGCGACAAGCGTGCCGCCCGCCTTGGGGGTCTCCTGGGCCGAAACCCCGGTGGCCAGCAGGGCCGCCGTCGCGGTTGCCGCCAGAAAATTCTTCAGTTGATGCTTCACGTGGTATCACTCCTTGTTGGCTCTATTCTTGTTTTTATGAATCGAGCGTAGATCATTCTCATTCCCGCAAAAAACAGATTTATTGCCAGCTATTCCATGGTTTTTTAGGGTTTATGGCTGTGGTCGAACCGCAAGCGCGTCAAAGGCGCCATCCTGCTGAAGCCCCGCACAGACGTCCATGAAGGTCTGCACGATCTTTGGGCGCCGGACGTTGGCGATGGTGGCGATGCCGAACCATTCCACTTCGCTTGCGTCGCTTATGGGCACGGCGCGGTATCGGGCGTTCTCATCCTGATAAGGCTGTGGCCGGATGTTGAGGATGGTGTAGCCGAACCCGCCCGACACCAGCGCGCGGGCGATCTCGGCCGACCGGGTGGAGTGGGCGATCTGCGGGGTGCAATCGCAGGCGTTGAAGAGGCCCACGAAATAGTCCCGGGTCAGGGGAAGGTCGAGCAAGACCATGGGTTTGCGCGACAGCTCCTTCAGGGTGACGCTTTTCCGTTTGGACATGGGATCGTCGGTTGAGATCAGCGCAAAGGGCGGTGGCTGGAACAGCGGCAGGAAGTCGTGCCCGGCGTGGAGCACGCGCGGGTAGGTGAAGGCGAGGTCCGCCTTTCCCTCGTCAAGGAAGGTCGCGATGGCCTCCATGTTTCCTTCCAGAACCTGTACCGACATCTGCGGAAAGTCCCGGTTGATGCTGCGCAGGATTGGCGGCAGGAAGGCGGGTGCTGCCGTTGCATAGCAGGCGATGCGCACGAGCCCGGCGGCATCGCCCCCGACCGAGCGCAACTCCGCATCGAACTGGCGCGCCTGGTCGAGAAGGTTGCGGATCAACTCGAGGGCGTCGGCCCCCGCGGGCGTGGGTTGAATCCCCTTGGCCGGGGTGCGCACGAAGAGGTCATAGTCGAGCCAAGTCTCGAGCGAGTCGATGGCCGCCGTGATCGAGGATTGCGAGATCGACAACTCCGCCGCCGCCTTGGCGATGGAGCGCAACCGGCCTGCGGCTTCCACATAGCGGAGCTGCTTGAGGGTGAAGTTCAGCATGCCTCAATCCTCGGAAAAATAGCACTTATGGGTCAGTTAATAACATTTTTCCAAGCAAGCAAAGCTGGCTAGCGTTTTGGGGTGATCGTCAAAAGAAGAGTTGCCCAATGACCCAGACCACCATTTTCTCCGCCAGAAAAATCATCACCATGAACCCCAACCGCCCCGTGGTCAGCCATGTCGCGGTGCGGGACGGGCGTATTCTGGGGGCAGGCACACTGGATGAATTGGCAGGCTGGGGCGATTACACGCTCGATGACCGTTTTGCCGATCTGGTGATCATGCCGGGGCTGGTCGAGGGGCATGCGCATACGATGGAAGGGGCGCTATGGTCCTTCACCTACGTCGGCTGGTTCGACCGGATGGACCCCGATGGCAAGACCTGGTCGGGGTTGAAAACGGTCGACGATGTGATCGCGCGGCTTGCCGAGGCAGAAGCTCGGATCGAGGATCCGGACGCGCCGCTGCTAGGCTGGGGGCTTGATCCGATCTACATGGATAACGTGCGCGTGTCGCGTCATGACCTCGACCGGGTGTCCAAGACGCGGCCTGTCGGGGTGCTGCATGCCTCCGGCCATATCCTGAACGTCAACACCAAGGGGCTGGAACTGGCCGGGTTGCTGAAGGAGGGGACCAACCATCCGGGCATTCCGTTGGGTGAGGATGGCCTGCCGACGGGCGAGTTGAAAAGCCCCGAGATCATCATGCCCGCAGGCAAGCATGTGGGCATGGATCGCGCCTTTCTCGCCTCGGACGAGAACGGATTGCGTAACTATGCGCGGCTTTGCGTGCGGGCCGGGGTGACGACATCCTCGGACCTGGGCCAGCAGTTGAACGATGATCTTGTCGCCATGTTCGAGCGGGTGACGGGAGAGGACCGGTTCCCCGTCTGCCTTGTGGCCTTTCGCATCAACTTTGGCGTCGGGCCGCAGGAACTGGTCGATTACACCGCGTCGTTGACCGACCGCTCCACCGACCGGCTGGAACTGGGCAAGATCAAGGTGGTGGCCGACGGCTCGATCCAGGGCTTCTCCGCCCGGCTGTTATGGCCCGGCTACTACAACGGCGCGCCCAACGGGCTGTGGTACGTGACCCCTGACCAATTGGCGGAGATCTATAAGCGCGCGCTGGCGGCGGGGGTGCAGGTGCATACCCACACCAACGGGGACGAGGCGACGCAGCTCACCATCGAGACGCTCGAAGCGGCGCTGCGCGAGCACCCGGACTTCGACCACCGCTTCACCCTGCAGCACTGCCAGCTCGCCTCCGAGGCGCAGTTCCGCAAGATGGGGCGGCTGGGGATGTGCGTGAACCTCTTTGCCAATCACCATTTCTACTGGGGCGACGAACACTACCGCCTGACCGTCGGGCCCGAGCGGGCGGAGCGCATGAACGCCTGTCGTGCCGCACTGGACGCGGGCGTGCCGATGACGATCCACTCCGACGCGCCGGTGACACCGCTCGGGCCGCTCTTTACCGCGAGTGCGGCGGCCACCCGGCACACCGCTTCGGGCCGCACGCAGGGCGAGGCGCAACGGATCAGCGTGGCCGAAGCGCTCTATGCCGTCACCATGGGTGCTGCGATCACCATGAAGATGGACGACCGCATCGGGTCCATCGAGACCGGCAAGCGGGCCGATTTCGCGGTGCTGCACGACGATCCGACCGAAGCGACACCCGAAAGCCTCAAGGACATTGGCGTCTGGGGTACGGTGCAGGGCGGGCGCATCTTCGAGGCATCGGGCATCTGATGAAACTGCCCGTCACCGTCATCTCCGGCTACCTCGGCGCGGGCAAGACGACGCTGATCAATCACCTGCTGCGCAACGCGAACGGCTTGCGGCTGGCGGTGCTGGTTAATGAGTTCGGGGAGCTCTCCATCGATGAGGACCTGATCGAGGCCGAGGAAGACGGGCTGATGTCGATCTCCGGCGGCTGCGTCTGTTGTGCTTTCGGCGGTGACATGATCGGGGTGCTCGAAGACATCCGCGACAGCACGCTCGGCTTCGATCACGTGCTGCTCGAAGCTTCCGGCGTGGCGCTGCCGGGGTCGATCATGACGACCGTGGGTCTGGTGGACGGGTTGCGCCCGGATGCGAGTATCGTGCTGGCGGATGCCGAGCAGGTCCAGCGTAATGCCGCGAACAAATACCTTGCCGATACGGTTCTGCGGCAGTTGGAGCAGGCGGATATTCTTCTGGTGACCAAGACCGATCTGGTCAGCGCCGAGCGCCTTTCGCAGGTCGAGGACTGGTTGAGGATGCAAGCCCCGCAGGCCCGCGTTCTGCGCGCCGAGCGTGGGAAGGTGCCGCTGGAGGCGGTCGTTGGCGCGATCCCGCTGGTTGGTCGGTACGGCAGCGCGCCCATGTCCAAAAGCGCCTTCGCCAGCACGGTGCTGTCACCTCGCGGCCCCATGAATGCCGAGGACCTCGCCCGTACGCTCGCCGGGGTTGATGCCATCACCCGCGCCAAGGGCTACGTGGAGACGGACGAGGGCCTCGCCTTGATCCACGTGGTCGGGGAAAGGTACGAAGTTGAGATCGCCGATGGGCCGCACGAGGTCGGCGTGGTGTGCATCGGCGCCAGGGCGCTCTTCGATGCGGAGCTTGTGCAGAACCTTGTCCGCGCGGAGGCGTGACATCGCGCGTGTTGTATCAACTTCGCCTTGCAGGGTTCCGACCATGACTTGCACGCGGTCGTCTTGGGGCGCCAAACCAGAAAGGACCTAACCGGGACACATGATCTGAACGCTCTGTAGAATGAGGCGAGCATTGCGGCATGCGAAGCACCTTGGGGAAATCGGGAAGGTCCTGGTCAATCGCGGCACGCTGTAACGAAGGCAGCGAAGTCCTCTGCAAAACGATCGGGAGCGTCCAGAAAGGGCGCGTGACCGAGGTTCAGGTAAGGCACATACCGGCCACCGGGGATGAGGTCGGCTGCCCTTTCGCCTGTGGCTGCCGTGACCACTGCATCGGCTGTCCCATGAATGACCAGACCCGGGCAATTCATCGCGCCGTAGACCGGTCCGAAATCAAGGTCGGTCTGGAAAAGCGCACGTCGCACATGGGCGGGGCACAGCATGTTCGCGCCGACCAGTTCGGCGTAGTAGCTGCGCTCAAGCGGGTGCGCGGTGCAGGCCTCGACAAAGCGTGCCGTGGCGGCGAGGCGCAGTGGGACCTCTTCGGAAAAGAGGTCCTTGTCCAAGGCCGGGCTGGCAGGTCCGACCATCCAGTCCTCGCGCGCGGCACCGATCGCGAGGATCCCACCGACAAGGGCGACACCCGAAAGGTGGGCATCGCCGAAGCTGGCAAGATGAGCGGCGATGACACGCGAGCCGTAGGACCAGCCACAAAGAACGGGACGATCGAGATTGGATGCGGTGATGACGGCCTGCACGTCACTGCCCCAGAGATCGCTTTCGGTGTAGGCCTCAACGCTCTGCGGTTTGTCTGACGCCCCGTGACCACGCAGGTCCATGCAAACAATGTGAAAACGCTTCGAGAGCCGCTCTACAATTGGCCGCCAGCAGATGAACTGCTGTGCCCAGCCATGGATCAGCAGAATGCCCGGAAGGCCTGGGTCGCCTGTGGTCGTGTACGCGATGCGGGTGCCGTCGGAGGATCTGGTAACGAGGGTCGTCATGGCATTTGTCCCGGGTCGCTGGTCTTCTCATTGTGCTGGGCGAAGCCGTTCTTGCCAAGCAGGTCTTTGGCCGGAGTTGAAAACCCAAACCTTGCAAGCGCCGCGGTCTCAAGTGGGATCAGGTTGGCGTCTGCCTGACGGATTTATTGGGGACGTGCGCAACAGGGGATTGCCTTTGCATCGGGGCTCTTGCGGGCCCTCGACCGACCGGAGACCCAGAGCGACGACAGACGCGCCGACTGCTTTGCTGCTTGCCAAAACGCCTATCTTTTCTCGGGTTTGCCGGTTAGCTTCGGTTCAGTTTTCTACTCTATGCCCTTTCCAGATTCAGGAGGTTTCCTTGAGCAAGGAGCCCGGAAGCGTGACGAAGGTGACCTCCAGCCATTGGGGGGCCTTCGAAGTTGATGTTCGCGACGAAAGAATCGTCGCCACGCGGCCTTTCGCGGAAGACCCGCATCCCAGTGCAATCCCCGATATCCTGCCGCAGGCGGTGCACCATCGCAGCCGGGTTTCCAGACCGTCGTTTCGTCGCGGTTGGTTGGAGAGCAGGGAGCGCACGGGCAGGGGTGGCGATACCTTCGTTGAACTCCCATGGGATGAGGCGCTGGATATCGCGGCGGCCGAGATCGACCGGGTGCGCAAGGCCCATGGGAACGAGGCGATTTTCGGGGGCTCCTATGGCTGGGGGTCCGCGGGGCGGTTTCATCATGCGCAAAGCCAGGTGCACCGTTTCCTGAACACCATCGGCGGCTACGTCTCTTCCTTTGCCAGCTACTCCACCGGTTGCGCTCAGGCGATCATGCCGCATGTCTTCGGCGTGCCGTTTCTTCAGCTGAATTACGAACATCAGGATGGCTGGCACACGATTGCGGAACATACCGAGACGCTGGTCATGTTCGGCGGGGTGAACCCGAAGAATTCACAGGTCAGCATGGGCGGCGTCACGCGGCACGAAACAGCGGGCTGGTTCGAGACCTTCGCCGAGAAAGGGATGCGCTGTGTCAACATCGGGCCGCAGCGCACCGACGCGCCGGACGGATGCGAGTGGATGGCCGTCAGGCCGGGGTCCGATACCGCGCTGATGCTGGCGCTGGCCTACGTGCTGGAGACCGAAAACCTGGTGGACCGGGATTTTCTGGGGCGCTGTACCACAGGTTATGACCGCTTTCGGCCCTATCTGCTGGGCGAAACGGACGGCCTTCCCAAGACACCCGATTGGGCTGCGCCCCTGACAGGTGTCGCGGCGGACACCGTCCGGGAACTGGCGCGCCGGATGGCCACGACACGCACATTGATCACCGTGGCGTGGTCCTTGCAGCGCGGGGAACACGGCGAACAACCCTTCTGGATGTCGGCGGTGCTGGCCGCGATGCTGGGGCAGATCGGTCTGCCCGGGGGCGGCGTTGGCTATGGCTATGGCGCTATTGGTGGGGTCGGGAAATCGTTCAAGGGATTGCGGGGCGTGACCTTTTCCCAGGGGCAGAATCCTGTCACGAAATTCATCCCCGTCGCGCGGGCAGGCGACATGCTGCGCAGGCCCGGCGAGGCTTACGATTTCAACGGGCGACGGGATACCTATCCGGATATCCGGCTGATCTACTGGGCGGGCGGCAACCCGTTCCATCATCATCAGGATCTCAACGCGCTGCACGAGGCCTGGCAGAAACCCGAGACGATCATCGTCAACGAACCCTGGTGGACCGCGACGGCCAAGCGGGCGGATATCGTCTTTCCGGCGACGACGCCCTACGAGCGCGAGGATATCGGCAGGTCGAATTTCGACGACTACCTTTTTCACATGCCGCAACTTATCCCGCCCGTTGCCGAGGCCCGGGACGATTACCAGATTTTTGCAGGGCTGGCTGAACGGCTTGGCAAGGCGCAGGAGTTTACCGAAGGGCGCAGAGCCGGTGAATGGCTTCGGGTGCTCTATCACGCGTATCAGGGCATGGCGCGGGACGAAGGTGTCGAGGTGCCGGACTACGAGGCCCTGCAGGAAAAGAACTGGGTCCGACTGCCGATCCAGATGGAGGGGCCGAACAGAACACTTTTTGCACCGTTTCGCGAAGACCCGGAGGGTGCGCCGCTCCCGACACCGTCCGGCAAGATCGAGATATTCTCTGCAACCATCGACGGCTTTGGATACGATGATTGCCCGGGCCATCCGGTATGGCTTCCGCCATCCGAATGGCTGGGGACTGCCACGGCTGCCGCACCTTTGCACCTTGTCTCGCCCCAGCCCGGGGACAAGCTTCACAGCCAGCTGGAAAGCGCCCTTGCCGATGTCGAAGGGGCACGGCCCGAAACCATTGTGATCCACCCGAAGGACGCAGCGCGGCGAGAGATCACCACGGGCGATCTGGTTCGGGTCTTCAACGCGCGCGGTGCCTGTCGGGCGCGGGCGCGCGTGTCGGATGATATCCTCCAAGGTGTGGTGGCCCTTCCGACCGGTGCCTGGTTCGGGGATCCGGGAACCAACGTCGATCCTGACGGGAATCCGAATGTGCTCACCCGAGATGTTGGGACGTCGCGCCTTGGCCAGGGGTGCAGCGCGCATACAACGCTTGTGGAGATCGCACGGCTCTAGTTTCGGGTTCTGTGTTTTTGGTTTCCACCTCTGGCCGCGGGCTAGGGGTGCCGCCCGAGTGTTTTCCCAAGCCACGTCGCATTTCCGGGTTGACGTAAGGTGAATTGCACTACAGTGTCCAACAATAGGACACTAATGAAGTCATCTTTGGGGAGGGATGACGGCAGTACCCGCAACAGTCGGGTACGGGAGGCGCCTGTCATCGTATCTGCTCCTGAAAGCTGGCCAGTCCTTTGATGTTTCAGGGAGGAAACCATGAAGACGATCAAATCCAGATTTGGCGGCGCGCTGGCCGCTATGACACTGGCGGCGGGGCTCTCCGGCCCCGCGGCGGCCCAGGACGACACCTTCAAGATCGGCGTGATCACGTTCCTGTCGGGTCAGGCGGCGGAAAGCTTTGGTGTGCCGGCGTGGAACGGCGGCAAGCTGCTGGTCGACATGCTGAACGAGGGCGGCAAGCTGCCCGCGCCCTACGACCAGAAGGGCTTTGGCGGCATGAACATCGAGGTCGTCGTCGTTGACGAGGCGGGCGGTGCCACCAAGCAGGTTCAGGAATTCCGCAACCTCGTTCAGCGCGAGGAAGTCGACGCGGTCGTGGGATATGTTTCGTCGGGCGATTGCCTTGCCATCCCGCCTGTCGCGGATGAGCTCAAGGCCTTTACCATCCTTTACGACTGCGGCACGCCGCGGGTGTTCGAGGATGGTACCTACGAGTACGTGTTCCGCACCGCCGCCCATGCCACGATGGATAACGTCAGCCTGGCGCGCTATCTCAAGTCGCGGAACTTCGACGTGCCAAGCTTTGCCGGTCTCAATCAGGATTACGCCTGGGGTCAGGACAGCTGGGCGGATTTCACCGCGTCGATGAGCCAGCTTTACCCCGATGCCGAGGTCAAGACGGCGCTCTTCCCGAAATTTGGCGCGGGCCAGTACGGCACCGAGATCTCGGCGCTGCTGCGCGAGCGGCCGGCGCTGGTGCATTCCTCGAACTGGGGCGGCGATTTGCAGGGCTTCCTTATTCAGGCGACGGCGCGGGGCCTGCACGAGCGTGCCCAGCTTGCGCTGGCCGCTGGTGACCACGTGATCCCGCAGCTTCAGGACAAGATGCCCGACGGCATCTTCCTTGGCGCGCGCGGCGTCAACGGGCTTGCCGCCTATGCGCGCGGTGGAGAGCTCAAGGAACTGACCGAGACCATGTGGAACGCCTATGAGGCCGAATACAACACCTTCCCGGTGCAGGCGCCCTTCCGCATGTGGCAGGCGCTCTTTGGTCTGAAGACCGCGATTGAAAAGGCGATGGCCGACAATGGCGGCAAGAAACCGTCGAGCGAGGAACTGGCGGCGGCCATGAAGGGTCTTTCCTGGGATGCGCCCTCGGGCCGGATCGAGATGGCGCTTGCCGACGGGCATCAGGCGATCCAGCCGAATGCCATCGGTACCACCAAGTGGAACGCCGACGCGGGCAAGATGGAGCTGGTCGACGTGGAGTACTACGACGCCCGCTGCGTGAACCCGCCCGAAGGCATGAAGTCGCAGGAGTGGATTGCGCAGGGTTTCCCCGGCGCCCAGTGCGACTGATACCCGCCATCTGAACAGGCCCGCCGCTGTGATGCGGCGGGCTCTTTCCCTATCACAAAACGCAGGGGCACCTGATCCATGGATCTTGCGGCAACCATCCTTGTCGACGGACTGATCTACGCCGGCTGGCTTTTCATCGTCTCCGTCGGCCTGACGCTCGTCTTCGGCGTGCTCAACATTCTCAATATCGCGCATGGCAGCCTCTATGCGATCGGTGCCTATGCCTCGGCCTCACTTGTGGGTGTCTATTTCGCCTCCGGCGGCGAGGTCTTTCCCTTCGGCAGCTACGCAGCGCTGATTCTTGCCGCGGTGCTGGTTGCACTGGTGCTGGGACCGCTCCTTGAGCGGGGCCTTTTGCGGTTCTTCTACGGCCGGGACGAGGTGCTGAACGTGCTGGTGACCTACGCGGTCTTCCTGATCCTCGAAGACGTGATGAAGTTGATCTGGGGCGTGAACCCCTATTTCGTCTACGAGCCCTACACCCTGCTGGGCGATGTCGAGATCGGGCCGCTGTTCTATGTGGGCTACGATTTCGCGGTCATCGCCGCCGCGATTGTCGTCGGCCTCGCGGTGTGGCTGACGCTGAACCACACGCAGATCGGCAAGGTCGTCCTCGCGGTGATCCACGATTCCGAGATGAGCCAGACCATGGGCGTGAACGTCCAGCGCATCTATCTCGGGGCTTTCATGGCCGGTGCGTTTCTCGCGGCGCTGGGCGGGGCGCTGACCGCGCCGATGATCTCGGTCACGCCGGGGCTTGGGGTCAACGTGATCATCGTGGCCTTTGCCGTGGTCATCATTGGCGGGCTGGGCTCTGTTCCCGGTGCGGCCATCGGGGCGCTGATGGTGGGGATCAGCCGGGCCGCTTCCGTTCACCTGCTGCCGGAGGCCGAGCTTTTCATCATCTACTTCGTGATGGCCATCGTGCTGCTGTTCCGGCCCGAGGGGCTGTTCGCGAAAACCCAGGCGAGGAAGATCTGATGCAGTCCAAACTTATTGTCAGTGCTTTGATCGCGCTTGCCATTCTGGCGGCAGGTGCCGTGGTGCTGCCCGACTGGGCCATGTTTCTCTGCGCCATGGCGCTGGCCAAGGGGCTGGTTTGCCTTGGCATCGTCGGCATGATGCGCGGCGGCGTCGTCTCTTTCGGGCAGGGGCTTTACTATTGCCTTGGCGCTTATACGGCGACCTTGGTTTCCAATCAGTTCGGGGTCTCGGATATTTTTCTGCTGACCCTGCTGAGTGCCTTGGTCTGCCTGCTGGTGGGCGTGGCCTTCGGGCCGTTGCTCTCGAACTATCGTGGGATCTTCTTCGCGATGCTCTCTTTGGCGCTTTCCATGGTGCTCTACGGCTCACTGTCGAAGATGAGCTTCATCGGTGGGACCGATGGTCTGAACATCGCCGCCCCGACTTTCCTTGGATGGTCGCCGGAGGGCCGCCCCTTGCAGACGGCGCTTTATCTCTACGTGGTGGTGATCGTGGTGATCGCCGGGACGCTGATGCGGGTCTATTTCGACAGTGAGCGTGGATTGCTGACACTGGCCACGCGGGACAACGAGCTGAGGATCGAATACCTCGGCGCCTCGGTGCGCAACATCATGACCTACAACTACGTCTTCGGCGCGGTTCTGGGCGGCATCGGCGGCACCATCGCGGCGCTGGCGCTTGGGCACGTGGACCCGGAATTCGCCTTCTGGACCACCTCGGGAGAGTTCGTGTTCGTCGCCATTCTCGCGGGCTATCTTTCGGTACCGGCGGTCTTTGTCGCGGCGATCATTCTCGAGCTCGTCCGGTCATTCTCGAACCTGTATTTTCCCAATACGTGGCAATTGGCGCTGGGCATCTTCCTGCTGGTGGTGATCATCGTCTTGCCCAACGGACTGGGATCGCTTGTCAGCCGCCGGAAAGGGAACGAGGCATGAGCAAGGGTGTCCTCGAGGTTCGCGACGTCCAGAAATCCTTTGGCGCGGTGACGGCGGCCAAGGATATCTCGGTCACTGTCCCGGAGGGTGCCGTCTATTCGCTGATCGGCACCAACGGGGCGGGCAAGACAACTTTCGTCAACATGGTGACGGGCTACATCAGGCCGGACGCTGGCCAGATCAACTTTGGGGGCCGCAACATCATCGGCATGTCCCCGCGACAGATCACACGTCTGGGCATTCACCGGTCGTTCCAGATCGCGCAGCTGTGCAACGAACTGACGGTCGAGGAAAACATGCTGGTCGCCGATGCGATCCATGGGGCCAAGGGGCCGTCGTTCCTGCGGCAGGCCCATGACCGCGCGGCGCGGGAGCGGGCGATGGCGACGCTGGAGCGGTTCAACATCGCCGAGCATCGCGACCGGCTGATCCCCGAGCTTTCGGGCGGCGTCAAGAAACTGCTCGATATCGCGATGGCCATGGCAGGCGACACGCAGATCATGCTGCTGGACGAACCCACCTCGGGTGTCGCGGCGGATGAGAAGTTTCCCATCATGGACCTTGTGATGGAGGCCCTGCGCGGGGCGGGCGTGACCGTCATCTTCGTCGAGCACGACATGGATATCGTGACCCGCTACTCCGAACGGGTTCTGGCCTTTTACGACGGCAGGATCATAGCCGACGATGCGCCGGACGAAGTGCTCTCGGACCCCGAAGTGCAACGCTATGTGACGGGGGCGCCCGCATGACACTGAAACTTGAAAATGTCGAAGTCAGCATCCAGGCGGCACCCATCCTGCGGGGGGTGAGCCTTGAGGTCGGGACGGGGGAGCGCATGGGCCTTGTCGGCCGCAACGGTGCGGGAAAGACCACCGTGATGCGTACCATCACCGGGCTGGCGACCCTGTCGGCCGGCAAGGTTCTGTGGAACGGCGAGGACATCTCGACCATGCCGCCGCGCCAGCGCGCGCAACTGGGCTTTGGCTACATGCCCGAAGACCGCCGCCTCGTTCCCGATCTGACGGTCGAGGAAAACATGCTGCTGCCGGCCTGGGTGAACAAGGACATCGACGGCCAGAAGGGGCTGGCTTTCGTCTATGACCTGATGCCCGAACTGACCGACATGTCATCTCGCAAGGCGCTGCTGCTTTCAGGTGGACAGCAAAAGATGGTTGCCCTTGGACGGGCGCTTATCGCCGGGCGCAAGCTGTTGCTGCTGGATGAACCCTTTGAGGGTGTTGCGCCTGCACTGGCCAAGCGCATTTCGGAGGTGATCGCGTCGCTGAAGGAAGAGGGGCTGTCCGTCCTGATTGCCCAGTCCGAGCTTAGCCATTCGCTGGATCTGCTCCAGCGTGAAAGCGTGATCGAACGCGGTGAGATCATCAAGGTGAACGTCATTGATCACTCGCTGGCGGAGGCCACGTGATGTCGTCATTTGCCCCTCTGAGCACTGCAGCGATGGATCCGATGGGTCGGGATGTGAAAAAGTAGGTCGCCTATGCCGCTCGAAGCGAAACCCCTACGCGTCCAGCATGCCTACGAGCAGGTATCAAGCGAGATCGAGGCACAGATCCTGGGTGGTTCACTGAAGCCCGGTGATCGGCTGCCCGGCGAGGTTGAGATGGCTGCCATGTTCAACGTGAACCGCTCGACCGTCCGGGAGGGGATAAGGCGGCTGGAAAGCGAGGGTTTCCTGCGGCGGATATCGCCGCGCAAGATGGTGGTGAGCATTCCGCGGATGGCGGAGCTTTCCTCCCGACAGACCCGTGCGCTTAGCATGCTGGACGTGACCTTTGACGAGCTTTGGAGCGTGGCAATCGCGACCGAACCCTTGGCCGCCGAATTGGCCGCGACACATGCGGATGCCGAGGATATCGCCGATCTGGACCGCATTCACCGAAAGCTCAAGGCAGCAGAAGGGAAGGGGGATGCGACGGTCGAGATCGACACGGCGTTTCATTCCCGCGTCGCGGCGGCCAGCAAGAACCGCGTGCTGCAGATGGCGCGCGAGCCGATTGGCTTCCTGCTTTACAGCGGCATCGATGTGCTGATCCCGAAACTGCCGCAGGCGATGGCCCGGCAACTGGTGGCGCATCATCACGTGATCGAGGCGATCCGGGCAGGCGACGCCGCAACCGCGCGGGAGTGGATGGCGCGGCACATCGACGACTTCAAACGGGGCTATGTCCACGCGGGGCTGCCCCTGGACAAGCCCATCGCGGGGGCCGCCGCGCGGCTGGTCGAGCAAAGGCAGGGGCAAAGATGACGGACCGGACAGGGGCGCAACCGGAGGGGGCAGCGAGATGACAGCCGAGCGGACTTTGCGGCTTGAATTGCACTACGGTGACCGGGTGGTCGCCTGCTATGCCGAGCGCCCGGCCAACCTCCACGGTCTGCTTGAGGAGGCGGTTGCGAAGTTCCCCGAAAACGAGGCCCTGATCTGCGATGACGTGCGTCTGACCTACGCCCAATTCGACGCTGAGGTTGGCCGGGTCGCGGCGGGACTGGCAGAGCGGGGCGTACGGAAGGGCGACAGGGTCGCAATGCTTCTTGGAAACGGTGTGCCATTCGTGGTCTTGCTTTATGCGGCGGCACGGCTGGGCGCAGTGAGCGTTCCCTTGAGCATCAGGGACCAGATGCCGGGGATCCGGCACGCGCTGGTGAATTCCGAAGCGGTCGCGGTGGTGGCAGAGGCGGAGTTCACGCATCTGGTGCCGACGCCGGAAGAAACGCCGTCGCTCGACCTGCGGATATCGGTCGGTGAGGCAGAAGGTTTCGTTGCCTACGAGGCGTTGCGGAAGGCATCGCCGCTGACGACACCGGCGGATGTCGCAGAGGATGAGGTTGCGACGATCCTCTATACCTCTGGCACGACCGGTGTGCCGAAGGGGGCGATGCTGACCAGTCTGGGGGTCGTGCATTCGTCCACTAATTTCGTGGTCACGATGGGGTTGGGGCCGACAGACAAGACCATCGTCGTGGTCCCGATGAGCCATGTGACGGGCCTTGTTGCCGGGATACACACGCTGGTCCGGGCCGGGGGCGCCATCGCGATCATGCGGGAGTTCAAGGCACCCAGGTTCCTCGAATGCGCTGCACGCGAGCGGATGACCTGTTCGCTCATGGTGCCTGCGATGTACAGCCTTTGTTTGCATCAGGCCGATCTGAGCGACTATGACCTCTCGGCATGGCGGGTGGGCGGATATGGCGGCGCGCCGATGCCTGCCGCCACGATCGAGCGGCTGGCCGATGCCCTGCCCGGACTGGGACTGATGAATGCCTACGGGGCGACGGAGCTGACCTCACCAGCGACGGTGATGCCCGCCGAACATACCGCCGCGCGGCGGCTGTCCGTGGGATTGCCCGTGCCGGGGGCCGAGATCTGCGTCATGGATGAGAACGGGTGCGAAGTGCCAAGGGGGGAGGACGGCGAGCTTTGGATCAGAGGCGCGATGGCGGTGCCGGGATACTGGCGTAACCCGGAAGCGGACGCGCGCGAATTCGCAGCGGGGTTCTGGAAATCGGGCGATATCGGCATGATCGACACGGATGGTTTCGTCCATGTCCACGATCGCAAGAAGGACATGGTGAACCGGGGCGGGCACAAGATATTCACCGCACAGGTGGAAAGCGTGCTGACCGCCTGCCCCGGCGTGATCGAGGCAGCCGTGGTGGCCAAACCCTGTCCGATCCTCGGCGAGCGTGTCCATGCCGTGCTGTCGGTGAAGGCCGAAGCGGTGGACGAGGCGACCCTGGCGGCGACCTGCGCCGCTGAACTGGCCGATTATCAATGCCCCGAAAGCTACACCCTGCTTGAGACGCCCTTGCCCCGCAATGCCAATGGCAAGATCCTGAAGCGCCAGATCAAGCAGGACCTCGGTCTCGTCGAGCCGTGACGGATCGCCAGGCCGAATAGCCTGCGAAACTGGACAACCCGCCGGAGACGAAGCCCGGCACATGAGAAATGGACTGTACCTAATGAGTAAACTGCTGCAACGCGAGGGAATATCTGACCGGGCGCTCGAGATCGCCGACAAGGTCGAGGCTTTCGTCCGGGAGAAAGTCATCCCCTACGAGCGTGATCCGCGTCTTGGAGGCCATGGCCCGTCAGAGGATCTGTCGATGGAACTGAAGGCGCTTGCCCGAGAGGCCGGTGTGATGACGCCCCACATTCTCGACGATGGCGGACATTTGACCCAGCGGGAAACGGCTGCGGTGCTGATCCGGTCGGGCCTTTCGCCGCTGGGGCCGCTGGCCTGCCATACCTGCGCGCCCGACGAGGGCAACATGTTCCTCTTGGGCAAGGTCGCCTCGCCCGAGTTGAAAGAGCGGTTCCTGTCGCGGATGATCGACGGCAGCATGCGCACCGCCTTCTTCATGACCGAACCGGCCGAGGACGGGGGCGCGGGGTCCGATCCGTCGATGATGCTGACCACCTGCAAGATGGATGGCAATCACTGGGTGGTGAACGGGCGGAAAACCTATATCACCGGCGCGGATGGGGCGGGAATGGGCATCATCATGGCCAAATCCGACGATGGTGCCTGCATGTTCCTTGTCGATCTGCCGGACCCCGCAATCCGGATCGAGCGGGTGATGGACACCATCGACAGCTCCATGCCAGGCGGGCACGCGGTGATCACCATCGACAACCTGCGCGTACCCGCCGACCAGATGCTGGGGGAATCGGGCGAGGGGTTCAAATATGCCCAGGTGCGCCTTGCGCCAGCGCGGCTGAGCCACTGCATGCGCTGGCTCGGGGCTTGCGTGCGCGCCCATGAGATCGCGACGGATTACGCGAACCGGCGCATGGCTTTCGGAAAGCAGCTGATCGACCACGAGGGCGTGGGCTTCATGCTGGCCGAGAACCTGATGGATCTGAAACAGGCCGAGCTGATGATCTACTGGTGTGCCGACGTGCTCGACAGCGGCGCGCAGGGTGGGGCTGAAAGTTCGATGGCCAAGGTCGCCGTTTCCGAGGCGCTGATGCGCGTTGCGGACCGCTGCGTGCAATGCATGGGCGGGCAGGGTGTGACGGCGGATACGATCGTTGAACAGGTGTTCCGCGAGATCAGGGCCTTCCGCATCTATGACGGGCCGACCGAAGTGCACAAGTGGAGCCTTGCCAAGAAGATCAAGCGCGACTGGAAGGCGGAGCACGGCGGATGACATCCGCTGCCGTCAGCGCCGACGCCAATACGGGGACCACGCCCGTCAGAGCGGGGTTCGGGTTTGACGAGGTCGCGCTGGCCGCTTGGATGAAAGCACATGTCGCAGGCTTCGGAGGGCCCCTCTCTTTGCGGCAGTTCAAGGGCGGGCAATCGAACCCGACCTACCAGCTTGTGACGCCCGGAAAGACCTACGTCCTCCGGCGCAAACCGCCCGGCAAGCTGGCGAGAGGTGCCCATGCGGTCGACCGCGAGGCGCGGGTGTTGAGGGCTCTGGCCAAGGCGGGCTTCCCGGTTGCGCGGGTGTACGGGCTTTGTACCGATGATAGTGTCATCGGCAGCTGGTTCTACATCATGGAGATGGTGGAAGGCCGTATCTTCTGGAACGCCAGCTTTCCGGAGATCGCCGCGACAGAAAGGCCCGCGTATTTCTGGGCAATGAATGACACGCTGGCGCGGCTGCACATGATTGCGCCCGAGGCCGTGGGGCTGCAGGACTACGGTCGCGCAGGAAACTATTTCGAGCGTCAGATCAGCCGGTGGAGCCGGTCTTATCTTGATGACACGGATGCGGGGCTTGACCCCGGGATGGACAGGCTGGTCGAATGGCTGCCCACGGCGATCCCGCCTGCCGCTGAAACGCGGATCGTTCACGGCGATTTCCGCTGTGACAACCTGATCTTTCATCCCACCGAGCCGCGCGTGATCGCCGTGCTGGACTGGGAGCTATCGACGCTTGGCTGCCCGCTTGCCGATTTCACCTATCACGCGATGATGTACCGGATGCCCCCCGAGATCGTGGCGGGGCTTGGCGACGTCGATCCGGCCAGCTTGAACATCCCGACGGAGGAAGAATACATCGCCCGATACTGCGCCACCACCGGCCGCCGCGGGATACCTGACTACACGTTCTACGTTGCCTTCAACTTTTTCCGCATGGCGGCGATCTTTCACGGGATCAAGGGCCGAGTGATAAGGGGTCAGGCGGCATCGCCGCATTCGGTGGCCCGCGTCAAGCACTATCCGAAACTGGTCAGATTGGCCGTGGAAGCCGCTGACGAATGCCTATGAACGAACCGGTCTTTCTCGACGTAATAGGCGGGATGGCTTGGTTTATCCTCCGTTGTCACGATCGCGGGAACGCGATCAACCAAGCGATTGCGGATATGTTGCTCGAAGGCCTGAAGCCTGAGATCGGTTCCGCGCCGGTTTTCGGGGCCTGATCCAAACGAGGGCCCGCACCTCTTGTGCGGTTGTCGGGTGCCCTCACGCGAACTTGACGAATTCGCGATGCTTCAGGCATCCTCCCCTTGGGGGCGGCGGCAAGCAGGGAGACGTCTGTCCTACCATTCACAGGGAGACACGATCATGCCACTCAATCTGAAAAGGCCTTTGATAGCCGCAGCGACACTTGCCGTTTCGGCGACACTTTCGCCAACCGTAGCCGGCGCTGAAAACGCAATTGTCATCGGTCTCCAGCAAGAGCCGACCTCGCTCGATCCGACGGCCGATGCGACGGCCTCGATCGATGGCATGCTGGCCCAGAACCTCTATGAATCGCTTACGACCGTGAACGAGGCCGGTGAGGTTCAGCCGCAACTTGCCGAAAGCTGGACTGTTTCGGAAGACGGGCTGACCTATACCTTCGACCTTGTCGATGGTGCGACGTTCCATGACGGCACCGCCTTCGATTCAGAGGACGTGGTCTTTACTTTCGACCGGGCGATGGCCGAGGATTCGGTCAATCCCTCCAAGGGGCTGTTCAAGCCGATCGAAAGCGTAACTGCAGTCGACGCGAACACGGTCGAGATCAAGCTGTCGCAGAAGGATGCCTTCTTTCTCTTCAATATGGCGCAGGGCGATACGTCGATCATCGCCCCCGAGAGTGTCGAGGCGAACAACGCCACACCCGTTGGCACCGGCCCCTTCAAGTATGACAGCTGGACACGGGGCGACAAACTGGTCCTGACAAAGAACGCCGATCACCGGGATGCCGGATCAGTCGCGCTGGACCGGGTCGAGTTCAAATTCATCTCTGACGCCGCTGCCGCATCGGCGGCCCTGCTTGCAGAAGAGATCGACGCCTTCCCGGGCTTCCCGGCCCCGGAATTGCTGCCGCAGTTCGAAGCCGATCCGCGTTTCAATGTGGTGGTCGGGTCGACCGAGGGCGAGGTGATCCTGGCGATGAACAATTCCAAGCCGCCCTTCAACGACGCGCGGGTGCGCAAGGCGATCAACCATGCTTTCGACCGCGATGAGATCATCGACGGGGCGATGTACGGACAGGCCGTGCCCATCGGCAGCTTCTATCCGCCCCATGGCCCTGCCTACGTGGATCTGACCGGCACCTATCCGCATGACACCGACAAGGCCAAGGCGCTCTTCGAAGAGGCGGGCGTCGCGGGCAGCACCATGACCCTACGCGTGCCACCCTTCCCCTATGCGACGCGGTCGGCCGAGATTATTCAGGCGCAACTTGCCGAAGCGGGGATCGACGCCAAGGTCGAGAACGTCGAGTGGGGCTTCTGGATCGACGAGATCTACAAGAAGAAGAACTACGACATGACGATCATCGCCCATACATCGCCCAACGACCTGGGCAACTTCGCCCGCGGGCCGAAGTATTTCTACGGCTATGACGATGCGGCCTTCAACGATCTCTGGGCGCGGATCAGCAGCGAGGCGGACCCGGAGACGCGCAATGGCCTGCTCAGGGAGGCGCAGCAGTACCTGACCGATCAGGCGGTGCACGGGTTCCTGTTCCAGCTCCCGCAGCTGGGGGTCTACAAGACCGGGGTCGAAGGCTTCTGGCCCTCGCGCGCCGTTCTGTTCCAGCCGCTGGCGGGTGTCACCGTGAACTGACTGGATTGCCTGCGCGCGGACAGGGTCTGCGCGCAGGTCATCTGCAATGGGTTACTTCCTCCTTCGACGCACCATCAGTTTTGTCCTGACGCTGTTCGTGGTGTCCGCAGTGGTCTTTGCGGTCATGAACATCCTGCCGGGTGATCCGGCGCTGACCATCCTGGGCCTTGACGCGACCGACGACGCGCTGGCCGCCCTGCGCGAAGAGCTGTCGCTGAACGATCCGGTCATTCTGAGATATGCCGAATGGGTCGGGGGCGCACTGAGGGGTGATTTCGGGACCAGTCATTCCTTTCGCGTCCCCGTTTCAGAGCTCATCGCCGAAAGGCTGCCGTTGACCATTTCGCTTGCCATCTCCGGGATGCTCGTGACGATCATCCTCGCGCTGACGCTGGGGATTGGCGCGGCGGCGAACCATCGCAAGGCGGGGGACTGGGGGGTCATGTTTCTGAGCCAGCTTGGCATTGCCGTGCCGGCCTTCTGGCTCTCGATCCTGCTGGTCCTGCTTTTTGCGGTCAAACTGCGCTGGCTGCCGCCCGGTGGCTTTCCCGGCTGGTCGGAGCCTTGGGAGGCGGTGCGCGCGCTGATCCTGCCGACGGTGGCGCTGGCGCTGGTGCAGTCTGCCGTGCTGGCCCGCGTCACACGCTCCTCTGCGCTGGAGGTGATGCGGCTCGATTATGTGAGAACCGCGCGCGCCATGGGCTTTTCCCGAAACCGTGTGCTCTGGCGGCACGTCCTGCCCAACGCCCTCATCCCCATCGTGACCATTGTCGGGCTGCAGTTCGCGGCTCTTGTGACCGGCACCATCGTCATCGAGAACGTGTTCTACCTCCCCGGTCTGGGGCGGCTGATCTTTCAGTCCATCGCGAACCGTGACCTGCCTTCGGTGCAGGCCCTTGTGATGCTTTTCGCAGCCATCGTGGTCACCGCCAACTTCATCGTCGATCTGCTCTATCTCGTGATCGACCCGCGCCTGAAGACCCGTTCATGAAGCGCCTGCCGGTGAACCTGTTGATAGGCGCGGTGCTTGTCGGGCTGGTCGTGGGTGCGGCGGCACTTTCGCTGATATGGACGCCGCACGATCACACGCTGCTCAACATCCGGGGCAAGTTCGCCCCGGCCTCGCCCGAGCATTGGCTCGGCACCGACCAGCTTGGCCGGGACGTATTCTCGCAACTCATGGCTGCGGCGCGCAATTCCGTCGCGGTGGCTCTGACGGCGGTCTTCATCGGCGGCTCCATCGGTGTGTCTCTGGGGCTGCTGGCGGCTGCCATCGGCGGGCTGGTCGAGGATTTCGTCATGCGGATCGCTGACATCAGCTTCGCCTTTCCAACGCTCCTCTTCGCGATCATGCTGGCGGCGGTCTTCGGCCCCTCGCTGACCGTCGCGGTGGTTGCCATCGCCTTCATCAACATCCCCGTCTTCGCCCGCGTCGCCCGTGCCTCGGCCAATCAGATCTGGACGCGTGAGTATGTCTTTGCCGCCCGCGCAGCGGGCATGGGCCGTTTTGCCATCACCCGCGATCACGTGTTGCCCAACATCGCGGCCCCGGTCATCGTGCAGGCCACAATCGAGTTCGCCATCGCCATCCTCGCCGAAGCAGCGCTCAGCTACCTTGGCCTTGGCGCACAGCCGCCTGCGCCCTCCTGGGGGCGGATGCTGTCCGAGGCGCAGACGCTCATGTACCTTGCCCCGCAACTGGCGATTTATCCCGGTCTTTGCATCGTGCTCGCGGTGCTGGGCTTCAGCCTACTGGGCGACGGGCTGCGCGATATCACCGACCCAAGATTGGCGCGCGAAAGATGATAGAGGCGCGCAATCTCACTGTCGCCTTTGGCGCGGGACAGGCGGTGCGGGACGTCTCGTTTCAGGTACGGCCCGGTGACCGGATCGGCGTGGTGGGGGAATCCGGCTGCGGCAAGACGATGCTGGGGCTGGCCATGATCGGGATGACGCCCGATGCGGCGCAGGTCAGCGGCAGCCTGCTGCTGGACGGGACCGAGATGGTGGGCGCCTCCGAAAAGGCCTGGCAGGCCCAACGCGCCCGGCGGGTGGCGATGATCTTTCAGGAACCCATGGCCGCGCTCAACCCGATCAAGCGGGTGGGGGACACGGTGATGGAACCCCTGATGATCCACCTGGGACTGAGCCGGGAACAGGCGCGCGACCGCGCGCTGTCCTTGTTCGAAGAGGTCGGCATTCCCGAGCCGGAGGCGCGGCTCCGGCAGTTCCCGCACGAGATTTCGGGGGGGCAGCGGCAGCGGGTGCTGATCGCGCTGGCGCTGTCCTGCGATCCGGAACTGCTGATTGCGGACGAGCCGACGACCGCGCTTGACGCGAACGTCGCGCTCAGGATCACCGATCTTCTGGCCCGGTTGGCGCGCGACAGGACGATGGCACTGCTTTTCATTTCCCATGATCTGGCCGCCGTGGCGCGCGCGACCGAAGACATGCTGGTGATGTACGGCGGCGATATCGTCGAAAGGGGCAAGACGGCGGCGGTTCTGTCCGAGCCGAAACATCCCTATACGCAGGGCCTTCTGTCGGCTCGGCCCAGCCCGGCGAATATGCGGGAGATCGACGGGCGGCGCAAAAGGCTGCCGACGATACCGGGTGCCGTGCCGCCTTTGGCGAGCCTGCCAGCGGGGTGTCGTTTTGCCGGACGCTGCCCGGTCGAGTTGCCGAAATGTGCGACCCGCAAGCCGACAGAGCGCAAGGGAACTGCCTGCCACCTGATGGAGGCTGACACGTGACGCTGCTTTCGGTGGAGAATGTCACAAGGCGCTACCGGCTGCCCCGGCAGGCATTGCTGACACCGCCCGCTGTCCTGACAGCGGTCGACCAGGCAAGTTTTACCCTTGAGCGGGGCGAGACGCTGGGCATCGTCGGTGAATCGGGATCGGGCAAGTCGACCCTCGCCCGCATGGTCATGGCCTTCGAGAGACCCGACGAAGGACGGGTGCTTTTTGAAGGGAAGGATTTGGCCACACTCGCCCCTGCTGATCTGCGGGCGCTGCGGCCGCATTTTCAGCTGGTCTTTCAGGACCCCTACAGCAGCCTGAACCCCCGGCGCACCGTGGGCTGGTCCATCGCCGAACCGCTCCGCGCCACCGGTCAGGCGGATAAAGCCCGCGTGGCACAGGCCCTCGAACAGGTGGGCCTGCGGCCGGAAGATGCGGACAAATATCCGCACGAATTCTCCGGCGGGCAAAGGCAGCGCGTGGCCATCGCGCGGGCCATCGTGACGCGTCCTTCACTCCTCGTCGCGGACGAGGCGGTCTCGGCGCTCGACATGTCCGTTCAGGCCCAGATCCTCAACCTGCTGATGGACCTGCAGGATGAGCTGGGTCTTGCAATCCTCTTCATAAGCCATGATCTGTCGGTGGTGGGCAGCATCTGCGACAGCATCCTTGTCATGGAACACGGCAAGACCGTGGAATATGGTGCCGCCCAACAGATCATGCGCGCGCCCGAGCAGGGATATACGCGTTCGCTTCTCACAGCCGCCGGATTGATATGACCAGAATTGTTCACCTGACCGATCTTCACATCTCGCACCCCGAGCTGAGTGACGCCGCGCTCAAGACCGACACGACCGAGACACTGCGGCGCGCGATTGCGGCCATCAATGCGATGGAACCTTTGCCGGACCTTGTGGTGGCGAGCGGAGATCTGACCAATACCGGGGCTGCTTCGTCCTACGCGCTTTTGCAGGAGATCCTTGCCGACCTGGCACCGCCTGTCGTTCTGGCGCTGGGCAATCACGACAAACGCGGTCCCTTCGCCGAAGTCTTTGAGACCGGTACCGGTGACGCGCCTTTCGTACACGATCAGACCTTTGGCGATCTGCATGTCATCACGCTCGACACGCTCGTGCCCGGTCACGTGGCAGGGCGGATCGATCCCGATCAGATCGCTTTTCTCGATGCTGCCCTCGCGCGGGAGCCCGCGCTGCCGAAACTGGTTGTCGCACACCATCCGCCACGCATGGACGACCGTACCCTGCCCTGGGCCAGCCTGGATGCGCAAAGCTCGCAGCAGTTCGGCGAAACGATTGCCGGGCGCGGCGTGATCGGGGTGCTTTCGGGCCACGTGCATCTTGACCAGGTCCACCACTGGCACGGGGTGCCCGTCATCACCTGTATGGGCCTGAATTCGACCGTGGATATCCTTGAACAGCGCGACATGCGCATCGTGGAGGGGACGAGCATGGGGCTTTGTGTGCTCCGGCCCTCGGGGCTGTCAGTCTCATTCGTCTCGCTCACCCCCGAACGCCGCCAGTTGGGCCTGCTGGAAGAGGCGCGCTTGCGCGCTTTCAGGTGAGGCACAGCTCATGAAGCAGGATCTGAAACGCCGTCTGGAGATACCCGGCTTGCTGAATGTCCGGGACCTTGGCGGCTACCGGACGCACAGCGGGTTGATCACGAAGTGGCGGCGTCTGCTTCGGGGAGACGGGCTGCACCGGCTGACGCGGGAAGGGGTCCAGCTGCTCAACTCCGAAGGGCTCACCTCGGTGATCGACCTGCGCTCGCATGCGGAGCTCGAAGAAGAGCCGAACCCCTACCTGGACGAGGCGCAGGTCGGTTTTCATCACAAGCCGATCTACGACGATCTGGCCCCTGCCATGATGGCAACCCACGAGGCGGCCAAGGACGATCCGCTTGTCGGCTTTTACCTCACCGCCCTTTTGGAGCGGTCCGAGGCGATGCGCGATATCCTTGCGACCATCGCCTCCGCGCCCAAGGGCGCCATCCTTTTCCATTGCACCGCTGGAAAGGACCGCACCGGTCTGGTGGCGGCCCTTCTGCTGGAGATCGCCGGGGTGGACCGCGAAACGATCCTGGCCGACTATTCCCTGACCGGAGACTTTATCGCCGACCTGGTCGAGGAGCTGCTGGACCGCACCCGCCAGAGCGGTGGCGATACCGAGAGGCACGCGCAGTTCCTGGCCTGCGCGCCCCTGACGATGGCAACAACGCTGGAACAGATCGATCGACGCCACGGGTCGGTTTCCAACTACCTGAAGGACATCGGGCTGCCTGCCGGAGACCTGTCGAACCTGCGTGACCGGCTGCTCGGGGAGTGATCTGAAGACATTCGGCATCGCATCAACGGCGGAAAACGACATGGGGTCGCAAAGGGAAGAGCAACCGGGTGTGAAGCGGTTTGACTGGGGGCGAAAACAGGAGCGATCCCCATGCACGAGCGCCGAATACCCGAATGGCTTCGCCATGCGCCTGCGCCCAGCGTGCGCGGATTTGCCCTGCTGGCGGGAACCGAGGCGGTCGCGAGGGGGATCCTGATCTCGGTCTTTCCGGTGGTGATGTACAACTCGCTGAAGGACGCGCGACTGGTCTCCGAGGTCTATTTCATCATCGGGGCGATTTCCCTGGTGATCGGCCTGCTTGTCCCCTTCCTGATCCGGTTCATCCCTCGGTGGTGGGTCTATGTCTTCGGCACGCTGATGTTCGTGAGCGGCGCGTCGGTGACCATCTTCGAGACGCCCGCCGCGACCGTCGCGGGACTTGCGTTGATCACCTTCGCGGTCGTCACCACGTTCGTGTGCTTCAATGCCTACGTCCTTGACCACGTGGCCAAGATCGAGCTTGGACGTTTCGAGACATCGCGTCTGTTCTACAGCGCACTGGGATGGACCGCTGGCCCTGCACTGGGAACGTTTCTTTACGCCTGGTGGCGGCCCGCGCCCTTCCTGATCGCCGCCGTCGCGGCCTTCGGCATGCTGCTGATATTCCTCGTTATGCGCCTTGGAAACGGCAAGCTTATCGCAAGGGGCAGACGGCCCCCGGCCAACCCGCTTGCGTATTTCGGCAGGTTCGTCGCGCAGCCGCGCTTGGTGACGGGTTGGATATTCGCGGTGGTGCGGTCCTGCGGGTGGTGGGTCTATGTCGTCTACCTGCCCATCTACGCGGTGCAGAACGGACTGGGAAGCCAGCTGGGCGGCATCGCGCTTTCGATCTCCAACGCCTCGCTGTTTCTCACGCCGCTGATGCTGCGCTTCATGCAGCGCAGGTCGGTGCGAGCGGCGGTCAGGACAGGGTTCTTGATGTCCGGGCTCCTGTTCCTCATGGCGGGGCCGCCCAACGGCATCCCAGAACTGACGGTTGTCCTGCTGATGGCGGGCTCGTTCTTTCTCATTCTGCTCGATGTCTCCGCCGGTCTGCCGTTCCTGCTTGCCGTGAAGCCGTCCGAGCGTACGGAGATGTCGGCGATCTATTCGAGCTTTCGCGATGTCTCTGGCATCGTGACGCCCGGCGCCGCCTGGCTGGTTCTTCTCTTCGCACCTCTTTCTGGCGTCTTCACCGCCGGCGGCGCCGGATTGCTGCTGACATGGGTGCTGGCGCGAAAACTGCATCCCCGGCTGGGACAGGCCCGGATTTCCATTGAAGGGTCTCACAGCGCGCCACCGGATATCATTCCCGTGGCCGTCGAGGTGCCGCAGGTGATCCCGGAAAAGCCCGATCCGGTGCGATCGTTGACGAATCTCTAACGCGCGTCGGGATTGTAACGTGGGCCGGGTCAGCGCCACCCACCGCGCTTCGTCTCCTTGAGTTGCGCATGGCGGCGAGGTTCTCCCGCAGGTCGTTACCCATGGTCCGGCAAGACCGGAACTTCGCGTTGTCTCCCTCGATACTCCTTATGCGACACAATTTCTGCAAAGATTTGCCTAGAATCCAGAGTATTTCCACAGGGTCGTTGGTCCTTGCCTGAGGCGGCCAAGACCCACGATTGCGTGAAAAGTGGATTTGTGTGTGATGGGTCTTATCGCTGAAAATAACCTCGGGACGGGCCTGTCCGGGCGGTATGCCGGGTCGGACTTTGCCCCTCCGCAGACTTGCTTGCCGGGGTTCTTGCTGGGACTGAAGGACGTTGCGGTCGTCGAGGGCGCTGTCTGCGGCGATCCGCTTCTTGGCGCTGAGGATCTCCTGGTCGGCGACGCGATCAGGCTCGTGCACGGAGCACAATTCCGTGACGTTTCCAGCGAAGACATCGCGGGGCAGAGGCTTCGCGTGATGTTTGATCGCGTCGATATCGGGTCGCGGCTGCTGGAGTTCACCTGCGCCAAATCCCTGATGCTGATCTCCGAATTCGGGGTGGTGGCCAAGGCAAGGGTTCTCGAGATCGACAGCAAGGGAGAAGACCGGACCTACCTTCTGTTCGACGAGAAAATCCGTCCCGGAGCGCAGCATGTCATCCTTGCCGAGATCGGCCGGTAATTTCTGACAGGCGCTGATTTCGACTGCCCGGGACTGCGCCCCTTTGCTGCTCAATTCACGCTCATTCCCACCCAAGACCGGTCGGCTGGTGTGCAACGGATTTGTACACAGCCCGATGGCCCTCTTGACTACGACGGCCCGGCACAGGAAGTGCTGTGAGGGCGAAGACTGCTTCGCACCCATCGTACGACATTCCTGAACGGGGGACCTGACGCCATGAGCCATCTCTTCACACCGCTTGAGATCGGGGGGCTGACGCTTGAGAACCGGATCGTGATCGCGCCGATGTGCCAGTATTCGGCTGTCGACGGAAATGCGCAGGACTGGCACCTCATTCATCTCGGCAATCTCGCCCTGTCGGGTGCGGGCATGCTGATTGTCGAGGCGGCCGCCGTTTCGCCCGAGGGGCGCATCACCCCGTGGGACCTCGGCATCTACTCGGACGAGAACGAAGCGGCGCTGGGGCGTGTCATGGAGGCGGTGACGAAATATGCGCAGACCCAGATGGTGATCCAGCTTGCCCATGCGGGGCGCAAGGCGTCGAGCCGTGCGCCGTGGGAAGGTGGCGCGCAGATCCCGCCGGATGCGCCGGAAGGCTGGAAGGCGGTTGCGCCCTCGGCCATCGCCCATGCCGAGGGAGAGGATATCCCGCTTGCGCTCGATGATGCGGGGCTGGCGAAGGTGCGAGACGATTTCGTGACAGCCGCCCGGCGCTCCGTCGCACTCGGGTTCAGGGGGATCGAACTGCATCTTGCACATGGCTATCTGCTGCACGAATTCCTGTCGCCGCTGTCGAACCAGCGGACCGACGACTACGGTGGCAGCCTTGAGAACCGGATGCGTTTTCCCATCGAGGTTTTCGACGCGGTCAGGGCCGCCGTGCCGGAGGATATCCCGGTCTGGGTTCGGGTATCGGCAACGGACTGGGTGCCCGGCGGCTGGGATGTCGGCGATACAGTGGCACTCGGGCAGGCGCTCAAGCCGCGGGGATGCGCGGCAATCCACGTCTCGTCGGGCGGCGTGTCGCCGAAACAGGAGATCCCGCTCTCCGCCGGCTACCAGGTGCCCCATGCCGCGCGGGTGAAGGCGGAAGTCGGACTGCCCACCATCGCGGTCGGCCTCATCACCGAGGCCGATCATGCCGAGCAGATCGTCAAGAGCGGCGAAGCTGACGCAGTCGCGCTAGCGCGGGGGATGCTTTACGATCCGCGCTGGCCCTGGCACGCCGCTGCGGCGCTCGGGGCCGAGATCAGCGCACCGCACCAGTATTGGCGATCCCAGCCGCGCGAATTCAAGACCCTCTTCAAGAACGCGAAGGTCGGGCAGCGCTAGCGCGCGCCTTGTATTGCCACTCAGGGCCCGGGGGCTTCTCAGCCTCCGGCCTTGCCGAGGTGCATCCCCGCATCCACGAGCAGAAGCTCACCGGTGACGTGCCGTGAGGCATCGGAAAGGAAGAAGACAGCAGTATCGGCGATGTCATCGGGCCCCGATGCCACGGCAAGCGGTGTCGTGGACTCGATCCTGCGCGTGACCTTCTGATAGCTTTCCGCGTCCATCGCATCCCTGAACCAGCGCGTGCCGATGAAGCCGGGACAGATCGCGTTCACCCGGATCGCGGGGGCCAGCGCGCGGGCAAGTGAGACGGTCATCGTGTTGAGCGCCCCCTTGGACGCCGCGTAGGCCACCGAAGACCCGATCCCCTTGACGCCCGCAATCGACGAAGTGTTGAGCACGGCGCTGGCGCGACCGGTCTGGTCATGGGCGGCCACCAGGAGGTCCTTGGCGGCCTGTAGCATCAGATAGGCCCCCACGACATTGACCTCGTAGACGTCCATGAAGTCCGCCTTTGACAGCGCGTCGAGATCCCCGTGATCCCGCGCGTGCCGGGTGATGCCCGCGTTATTGGCGAGGATATCGAGTTTCCCCCAGGGCGCGGCGGCTTCGGCCAGCTTTCGGCAGTCATCGGGATCGGCGACATTCGCCTTGATCACGATTGCCTTGGCCCCGGCAGCCTCGCACAGACCGGCGGTTTCCTCGGCTTCGGTGGATGAGCGGGAATAGTTGATGATCACGTCGGCACCGCGCTCTGCAAGCTTGACGGATATCGAGCGCCCAAGCCCTGTGGCGGAACCGGTGATCAGGGCAACGCGGCCTTCCAGGTCTTTCATCTTGTGTCTTTCCATGGTTGGAGCGTTTCAATGGTCCATCTTTGACGTCCGCTGTGCAAGGGCGATCAGGCCCTGATGGTGCCGCGCGCCGGGTCGCAGGGCAGGTGCGAACGTCGGTTCTCAGAAACCGTCGCTCTTGTGACCGAAGAACACCTTGGTGACATCCTCCAGTATCTCCCAGATCACCCGGCTACCGTCTCGTACGAACAGGCTCTCGCCCGGGCCAAGCTCGGAAACCTCGCCGGTGATCGTGTCGGTCAGTCGGCAGCGACCGGAGAGGATCGTCATCAACTCGTCACCCTGCTCGGTGCATTCGAAGACGCCCGCTGTGCAGCGCCAGATGCCGGTGCGCGTCGTATGTCCAGGCCCGCCCGCGTCCATACGCCCCGAGGCCCTCGGGTTGCCCTTCTTGATCACGTAGTTGCTTTTGGGGTTGTCGAAGGGCCAGTTTTCGAGCGGGCCCACGCTGTCACCGGGTCGGTACTTAATCATCCACAAGCCCTTTCCACCTCTGTCCTGGGCAGAATGCCGGTGATCCTGCAGTTGTGCCAGACATATCGGGAAAGGTGAGGAGGTGGTCAGGAAGACGGTCACTTCCTCGCGGCAACTTTCCGAAGAAAGGGTGTTGGCCGTGCGTTGTCCCGCGTGCCTAGATCGTCACGGAATAGACGTCGATGGGATCGGCAAAGCCTTTCAGGTGCACCCCGCTGATCGCGTTCAGGACAGTCTGGCCATCGAGCGCTGCGCGGGTCCCTTCATCTATCAGAAGGGCACATTCCGCGACCTTCGTGTGCGCCTCGAGACGGGCGGCGCGGTTTACCGTGTTGCCGACGCAAGTGTAGGTGGCCCGCTGGTCGGTTCCGGCGTAGCCCGCGACAACCTCTCCGGTGGCGATGCCGATGCCCACCTTGATCGCCGGGCTTTCGCCCGCGAGGCGGTCGACGTTCAGCACCTCGATCATCTCGATCATTTCCCGTGCGGCGGACACCGCACTCTGTGCGGTGTTATCCAATGGTTGCGGGGCGCCGAAGACGGCCATTAGCCCGTCGCCGATCATCAGGGTGACGATCCCCCCATGGCTGCTGATCGCCTCGAACATGAGCGTGTAGTAGACGTTCAGAAGTTCGATGGTTTCCTCGGGCGGCAGGTTTTCGGACAGGCCGGTGAAACCGCGAATGTCGCAAAAAAGGACGGAGGCATTGACCCGTCGTCCACCGATGGAAAAACCCGATTGCTGCAAATCCTGCGCGACCTCGCTGGCCGCGAAGCGGCGCAGGAGTTCCTTCTGTTCGTCCTGCAGGCGCTTTTTGTCGAGACAGGAGGTGAGCCGTGCTTTCAGCAGCGTCTGGTTCACCGGCTTCGGCAGGTAGTCTTCTGCCCCAAGCGCAATGCAGCGCACGATGTTGTCGAGACCCTCGACGGAGGAGGTGACAATCACCGGCAAGTCGCGCAGGTCTGCGTCGCCCTTAATCGCTTCGAGAACCTCAAAGCCGTCCATCTCGGGCATCTCGATGTCGAGAAGCAAGAGGTCGAACTTGTCCGCCCTCAGACGTTCAAGGGCGATGCGACCGTTCTCGGCAAGCGTGGCGTTGTGCCCCAAAAGCTCGACGTTGCGGGACAACAGCAGGCGATTGACCTTGTTGTCGTCGACGATCAGAAGGTTGCCGCCCCCGTTATTCATTCAAGACACCTTTCAGGGCTGCCGACGTACGGGCGTATTCGGCATCCAGCGCCGCAAGCGCCGCGAGGGGCGATCCACCTTTCGCGGCGTCCTCGGCCAGATCGCCCAGTTCCATTGACCGGGCCAATTCCGCAAGGGCGGTGGCGCCGAAGGAGCTTGCGTTCGACTTGATCGAATGGGCGGCACGGCGAAAGCGGTCGGCATCCCCCTTGTTTGCCGCGTCCTTGAGGTCGGCAATCATCGCGGGGGCCTCGTCCAGAAAGGTCGTCACCAGTTCCGACAGGAAGTCATCGCCGGTTGTCTCGCGCAGTTCATCCAATACCTCGTGATCCAGAACGCCGTCATGCATCGTTTTTCCTTTCGCGCGCTGTCACGTTTTGCAGAGCCTCGATCAGGCGATCGACGCGGATGGGTTTTGCTATGTAGTCGTCCATCCCCGCCTCGAGACACATCTCGCGGTCGCCCTGCATGGCGTTCGCGGTCATCGCGACAATCCGGGGGCGGTCGCCTTGCGGGTAGCTGCGATTGATCCTGCGGGAGGCCTCGAGCCCGTCCATCTCGGGCATCTGCACGTCCATCAGAACCACGTCGTAGGTCTGTCGGGCGATGCTTTCCAATGCCTCGGCGCCGTTGCTGGCAAGATCGGCGCGGTAACCCATCTGTTCCAGCAGCCGGATGGCAAGCTTCTGGTTCACGAGGTTGTCCTCGGCCAGAAGGATACGCAGGGGATGTCTCGCGGCCATCTCGGGGTCGGTCTTGGACTTGGCGGGCGTCTTGCGCTCGGGCTTGGGAGTGTCGTGGGGCATCAGGAGCGTAACGAGCGTGTCGAAGAGCTGCGACTGCCGCAGCGGCTTGGCGAGGTAGGCGTCGAAGAGGTCTTCCTTTGCATCGAGATCGCGCAACCCCAACGAGCTGAACAGGATAAGAGGCAGCTTGGGGTGATGTGTACGGATGCGTTGGGCAAGCGCCACCCCGTCCATCTCTGGCATATGCATGTCGAGGATCGCGAGATCGAAAGGCGCATCCCCCTCTATGGCGTTGAGCGCCGCGCCCGGGCTGTCGAAGGCCAGCGTTTCGGTGCCCCATTTCTCGGTCTGGCGGGCGAGTATCTTGAGGTTCGTCGCATTGTCATCGACGACCAGCAGCCGCTTGCCGACAAGCTCGGATTGCTCACCGGCCAGATTGCGCTGTTGCTTGTCGGGAAGGTCAGCCGGCGCGGCTTCGATGGTAAAATGGAAGCTCGAGCCCTTGTCGGTCCCTTCACTGGTGGCCCACATCGTGCCCCCCATCAATTCGGCGAGCCGCCTGGAGATCGCAAGACCCAGACCCGTTCCGCCGTACTTGCGGGTGGTCGAAGAATCCGCCTGGCTGAAAGACTGGAAGAGGCGGCTCATCCCTTCGGGTGTCAGCCCGATGCCGGTGTCGCGCACTTCGAAATTCAGTTCGATGCGGCCTTTCTTCGCCGGTTTGCCGGAGACCGAGAGGACCACCTCGCCCGAAGGGGTGAATTTCACCGCGTTGGACAGCAGGTTGAGCAGGATCTGCCGCAGGCGCGTGAGGTCCGCGTTGATCGCGACCGGCACGCTGTCGTCGTAGATATAGGCGATGTCGAGCTGCTTTTCTGCCGCCCGCCCCGCGATCAAGTCGAGGGCGGATTCGATGCACTCCCGCAGATCAAAGGGATGTTTTTCGATGTCCATCTGCCCGGCTTCGATTTTGGAGAAATCGAGGATCTCGTTGATGATCCCGAGGAGCGCATCGCCGCTGTCGCGGATGGTGCGGGCGTAATCGTGCTGTTCTTCATCGAGGGCCGTGTCCATGAGAAGCCCGCTCATCCCGATGACGGCATTCATGGGCGTGCGTATCTCGTGGCTCATGGTGGCCAGGAAGGCGCTTTTTGCCTCATTGGCCTGTTCCGCTTCGTCCCGTGCTTCCTGTGCCGCGCGGAAAAGCCGCACGTTCTCGATGGCGATGACCGCTTGGTCGCTGAACGAATAGGCCAGTGCGATTTCATCCTCGGTATAGGCGCGTTGCGCACTCCGGGCGAAAACCAGCAGGCCAAACAATCCGTTTTCCAGATGCAATGGAACATATAGCGCCGAGTGGATACCAAAGGCATCGCGTATCGCTTGCTCATGCGGTGGCAGGTCAATCGCGGACCAGTCCGGCAGGTGCAACAAGTCCTCAGAAAGGATGGCACGCGACGGAAAGTTCTGCGTCGCATCGACGGGGATTTCCCGTGGTCCCAGAGCGGTCACGACGCCATCGGGCGTCGCCCCGGCAACGGGCGAATAGGTTTGACCGTCAGTCGTCATGACAAAGGCAAGATCGCTCGATAACAGGGAGGTGGCTGCCGTGCAGATCGCCTCGAAGACCGGTGTCACGTTACCGGGCGACTTGCTGATCACGCGCAGGATATCCGCGGTTGCCGTCTGCCGGGCGAGAGAGGCTTGTGTCTCGTTGAAGAGCCGCACGTTCTGAATGGCGATGACCGCTTGGTCCGCAAAACTCTCGGCAAGGGCGATGTCGTCCCTGGAGAAAGGCACCTTGGCTTTTCGAACGAAGATCAGCGCCCCAAGGCAAACGCCACCACGCATCATCGGCACGCCCAGATAGGCCTGCGATCCGCTTTCTTCGTGCATCTTTCTTGCCAGGCGCGGCAAGCCCGGGGCGGACAGATCTCCAATGTGCCGGGTCTTGCCGGAAAGCAGGACCGACGACTGAATGTTGTCGTCGGGGTCAAGCGGGTGGCGCGTGGTGCCGATCTCTTCAAAAAGGCCGTCTGGCGAAGCGACCGCGACCTGCCACCAGGAATTGTCGTCCGCAAGCGACGCGATGGCGAGATCGCAAGAGACAAGCCGCGTTGCGGACGTCACGATCCTTTCGAAGACCGGCGTGGTGTCGGTGGGCGATTCACTGATGACCCGCAGAATATCCGCGCTCGCTGTCTGGCGCGCCAACGCGCTTTGCGTCTCATCGAAAAGCCGCGCGTTCTGGATCGCGATCACCGCTTGGTCGGCAAATGAGTCAAGAAGATCCATCTCCTGCTTTGAGAAGGTTGCCTTCGGGTTCTTCGCAAATGCACGGGCGAGCGAGATCGCCCCGACCGCCTGCCCCTTCCAGATCATCGGGGACATCAGGGTGGCGAAATTCCCGTTCTTCTCGGCCATTCTTTTCAGAACAGGCGACGAGTTTTCACCGTCGAGCGCATTTGGGCAATAGACGCTTGTCTTCACGTCGAGGACTGAGGAAAGCAGCGTGCGCTCCACCGGCATGGGGACGAAACCTGCGCCCTGCTTGGTCGCATAGGGACCGCGTATCTCACCCACATGAACCAGTCCGTCCGCTTCGATGGTGAGAACAGCCAGATCCTGACAAGGGATCAGTTTCTGGCAGCTGTCGAGGATTTTCGCGAAGACAGGCTTGGCGTCTTCGACCGAGTTGGAAATGACCTGAAGGATTTCCGCTGTCGCCGTCTGACGCTCAAGCGCCTCGTTCGTCTCGCGCAGGAGGCGAACGTTCTGGATGGCGATCACGGCCTGATCGGCAAAGGTCTGCAAAAGGTCGATGTCCGCCTCGGAGAAGGGCTTCACCTCTCGCTTGTAGGCGGCGATGTTGCCGATGACCTCTCCCTTGTGGATCAGCGGGATGGCAAGGAAGGTGCGCACGCCTTCGTTGTCGACGATCCGCTGGCGCAGGTTGTCGCCCTCGCGGTAAAGATCGGTGTCTTTCAGATCGTGCACGTGGATGGGCTTTTTGACCTGATAGACATCCGTGGTCGCCAGCCCCGCGTCGAGCGGCCATGTCGTCTCGCCCACCTTGAGATAGTTCAGGTCGTCCCCGTGATGGGCGACCAGCCGGGCGAATGTGCGATCTTCGCTGACGATATTCAGGCTGACCAGCGGTGCCTCGCAGATATGGGCGGCCCGTTCGAGGATCGCATCGAAGACAGGCGCGATATCCGTCTGCGTTTCGCTGATCACGCGCAAAACGTCGGCGCTGGCGGTCTGGCGCACAAGCGCCTCTTTCGTCTCGCGGAAAAGCCGCGCGTTCTGGATCGCGATCACCGCCTGATCCGCAAAGCCCTGCATGATGCGCAGTTCCTTGTCGGTAAAAGGCTTGGCCGAACGGGCAACGCCCACAACCCCGATTCCCTTGCCCTCCCAGATCATCGGCGCGAAGGCGACAGAGTGGTAACTGGCAATGCGGGCCATCTTGCGCAGTACGGGCGGCACATCGGGATTGTTGGCGCAATCGGCGAAATTGGCGACGCGCTTGGTGCGGATCGCTTCGCCTGCGGGCGTGATTTCCCACGGGGCGGGGAAGGTCTCCAGCAGCGCCTCGCGATAGTCACCAAGATAAGCGGCGACCTGCAGCATTCCGTGTTCGTCGATCAGCAGCACATCAAGCTCTTCGCCGCCGAAAAGGTGCTTACAGCTGTCGAGGATCTTCTCAAAGACCGGCTGCGTATCTTCGACCGACTGGCTGATCACGCTGAGGATCTCGGCACTGGCCTTTTGCTGCTCCAGCGCCTCTTCCACTTCCGCGGTGCGCTCTTGGAGTTCGTTGAATAGCCGCGCGTTGCTGAGTGCGATAACGGCCTGCGAGGCGAAGGTTTCCAGCAATGCGATCTGCTTGGTTGTGAAGGCCGAAGACTGGCTGTGGGCGAGGGTAATCACACCGACGACACCGCCGTCCTTCACCAGCGGAATGCCGATGGTCGAGCGGAAATCGCCTAGGGTTGCGGCCTCTTTCCATTCGTAGCTATCGTCGTTTTGCGTGTCCTCGATGTAGACCGTGTGCCCAAGCATGGCCGCCCGTCCGGTGCAGGTGCCACGGCCCGGTGCGATGGGGCGGGCCTTGAGATAGGCAAAGAATGCGTCGTCAACGTTGTGCGTCTCGACAATGTGGTAGCAGCCGTCTTTCTCATCCAGCAGCGCCGCGTAGGCGTATTGCGGATCGCACAGCCGTGCAGCCACGCGCAGGATTGTATCGAGGACCGGCTGCAATTCGTTTGGCGAGCGCGAGATCACGTCGAGTACCTCGGAGGTCGCGGTCTGGTATTCCAGCGCTTCTTCCACTTCCGCTGTCCGCTGCTGGACCTCGGCGAAAAGCTGGGTGTTGCTGATGGCGATCACCGCCTGAGAGGCAAAGGTCTCCAAGAGCCTGATCTGCCTGTCCGAAAAGGGGTCGGTCGTCTGGCTCGTCATCACGAGCACGCCGACCGTCGCGCCATCCTTGATAAGCGGCACCCCGAGGATTGCCGCGTACTTGACGGTTGTTGCGGCCTCCATCCATTTGTAGCTGTCGTCCACTGCAACATCCGGCACGTAGACGGTTTTCCCCAGCAGCGCCGTGCGTCCGATGCATGTGCCATGACCGGGCGCCACGGGGTTGGCCGAAAAGAACTCCTGAACGTAGTCGGGCACCTTGGCGCTGGCCGTGATGTGATAAAGGCCGTCAGATGGGTTCAGCATCGCGGCGAAAGCGTACTGCGGTTTGCAGATGCGGGAGCCGACCTGCAGGATCTCTTCGAGCACCGGGTCGAGGACATCGGGTGAGCGGGAGATGACATCGAGCACTTCGGAGGTCGCGGTCTGGTATTTCAGCGCCTCCGTCACCTCGGAAGTGCGTTCCTGCACCTCGCGGAACTGACGGACGTTCTCGATTGCGATCACGGCCTGTGCGGCGAAGGTTTCGACAAGGGCGATTTCGGCTTCGTCGAAGGGGGCGACCTCTTTCCGAAAAAGCGTGATGGTCCCGATCCCCTTGCCATCCTTGATGAGGGGGACAAACAGCACGCTGCGGATGCCGCTTTCGTCCACCATGGAGCGGACAACGGGGCTGCCGCCGGTGTAAAGGTCGCTTTCGCCCATGTCATGAAAGGCGATAAGCCGCGCCTCGATGATCGATCGCGCGGCGTAGGACACATCGCCGTCCATCGGCATCTGTCCCGTCTCGAACAATTGCACCGCGCGGTCGAAGACGCCGCGATGTGCCGCGAGCGTCTGGGTGCTGTCCTCTGCCGTGCCCAGCACCAGAGCGGACATGGGCGCATTGCAAAGCGCCTGAGCGTTGTCGAGGATGGCCTCGAAAACCGGTTTTGAATCGTCGCGCGACCGGCTGATCACGCCGAGGACCTCGCTGGTCGCCTTCTCGCGCACGAGGGCGGATTGCACCTCGCCGAAGAGATGCGCGTTGTTGATCGCGATCACCGCCTGATCGGCGAAGGTCTCCACCAGTTCGATCTGGCGCTTGGTGAAAGGCCCCGCGGTGGGGCGGGCGAGGTCGAGGACCGCGATCACTTCGCCCTCGCGGATCAGCGGCACGGCGATGATCGACCGCCAGCCGCCAAGTTCGGTCGATTTCGGGTTGTCGAATTCCGCATCCAGCGTGATGTCGGGCACATGGATCGTGGTCCGGTCGAGAACCGCGCGCCCCGCGATGTTGGTGCGGTTGATCTTGTGCGGGTTCTCGGTGTGGAACTTGACCATTTCGGGCGAACAGCCGGTATTTGCCCCAAGGTGCAACTCATCGCCTTCCCGGTAGAAGACGATACAGATGGTCGCATCGCAAAGCCGCGCTGCCGCCTCGATCAATGCCTGCAGAACCGTGGGAAGATCAAATGCCGACTGGCTGATGGTCTTGAGCACCTCGGCCGTGGCGGTCTGCTGTTCAAGCGCTTCTTGCGTTTCCATGAACAGCCGGGTGTTTTCCAGCGCGATCATCGCCTGGTCACGGAACGTGTGCGCCAGCGCGATTTCGGCGTCAGAGAAGACACGGGGGACCTTCTGACCCAGGGACAAGAGGCCGACGCATTCATCAGCGCGCATCAAAGGTACGTAGAGGGCCGAGTGGATACCGATATCCCTGTGGCGTTTCTTTTCGTGCTCGGGCAGATCGGCCGCCGTCCAGTCGGGGATGTGCAACTGCGATTTCGTTTCGATGGCCTGCGACGGGAAATTCAACTCGGGATCGAGAGGAAAGTATGGCCCGCCATCCGGCCGTGTTGGGGCCCCGGCGGCGAGCAGGGTCTCTACCAGCCGCGGCGTCGTGATCTTGCCATCCTGATCCGAGCTTGCTGCCGGCCAGTAGACCTTGCCATCGGTCAAATGCAGGATCGCGAGATCACATTTCAGGAGCCTGACAGCGGAGGTGACAATCACCTCGAGCACCGGTTTCACATCTGTCGGCGACTTGCTGATCGCCCGCAGGATGTCCGAGGTGGCGGTCTGGCGGTTGAGCGCCTCCTGAGTGTCGTTGAAGAGCTTTGCGTTCTCGATGGCCGTGCTTGCCTGTTGGGCGAAGTTCTTGACCAGTTCCGCGTCGTTTTCACCCGGTTCCTGGCCCTCGGGCCAGGCAAGGATGACCGCGCCCCAGATGCCACCGCCCTGTTCGATCGGGACACCGAACATTTTCTGGTACCCATATTTCCTTGCTGTCAAATGGTCCGAGTAGGAGCTGTCAAAGGCGTCGTTCAGGAAAACGATATCCCTGGCGTCAAGTACTTTGGCCGCCATCGAGCCGTCTGTCGGCACAGAGGGGTATTGCTTGAGATAGGTCTCCATGAACTCGGGCGTGAAACCGAAGCTGGCGCAATGATGCATCAGCCCGGAGTCGAACCGCCACATCATGCAGAAACTGGCGCCGCATAATTCGGCTGCGTTCCGCGCAATTGCGTCAAAGATTGGCTGAAGATCGTGACGCGCGGCTTTGATCGCGCGCTGGATTTCCGCGGTGGCGGCAAAGCGTGCGTGCTGATCGGCAAGCCGGTCGCGCAGTTCTTCGACTTCTGCCAGAAGATCGGACCTGGAAGGTGCCTTTCTGGGGCTGCGGGTCGCCACGAACGAACATCCTCAAATCGAGCGGGCGGACATGCACCTTCCCACGCGTGGGTTCAATGAACGAAAGCTTAATGGCAAAAGGCTTGTTGTGAAAAGGAATTCTGCCCTCGCATCGGGTTGCTGCAGTCGGAAGCGGCCGGAACGAATTCAGAGGAGGGAACCTCGGGCGGCTGCGCGGGAGCACCCAGGACAGTCTTGCAAAAACAAGGATTGACGCCATGCTGCGACCAAAGCGGTGTGGCGGCGGAAAGCAGGAAGTGATGGCCCCGGAAATCGATCTAGTGATCCACGACGGACATGTGGTCACCCCCGATGGCGTGATCGAGGGGGATATCGCCATTGCCGGTGGCAGGATCATATCCGTTGGGAAACCTGTCAGCGGCGGCGCGAGGCGTATCTCGGCCAGGGGCAAGCTGGTGATGCCGGGCGGTGTCGATCCGCATGCCCATATCGAGCAGATGTCCGGGATGGGGCAATGGAACGCCGATACCTTCGAGACGGCGGCGCGGTCAGCCGCGATGGGTGGCACGACAAGCGTCATCTCTTTTGCCGCGCAGGCCAGTGGCCAGTCGCTTGCGGATACGGTCGAGGACTACGCCAAACGGGCGGCCCGGGGCGCGATGATCGACTACGCCTTTCATATCACGGTCACGGACGTCAGCGTGGCCGGATTCGACCGTGATCTTGAGACGCTCATCAGGACAGGTCATCGGTCGTTGAAGGTCTTCACCACCTACAACATCCAACTGGACGATCGCGCGTTGCTGGACGTTCTGACAAAGGCGCGTCGGCATGGCGCGCTGGTCTGCGTGCATGCCGAGAACGACGCGATTATCTCGCAAGCCCGCGATGCGCTGATCGCCTCCGGTCAGATTTCGCCGCGAGATCACGCGCGCGCGCGCCCCCGCATGGCGGAAATCGAGGCGGTGGAGCGCATGTGCCGTTTCGCCGAATACCTCGATCAACCGGTCATGCTGTTTCACATCTCGACCAGCGAAGGTGCGGCGGCGATCCGGACCGCCCGAAAACGCGGCGCGCCGGTCTGGGCCGAAACCTGCCCGCATTACCTCTTCATGACAGAGGACGTGCTCGTCAAGCCGGGGCTGGAGGGTGCGAAGTGGATGTGCTCTCCACCGCAACGCCGTCCCGCCGATCAGGAAGCCCTCTGGGCTGCGCTGCTCGACGGGACATTGAGCCTCGTCTCTTCCGATCATGCCCCCTACCGCTTTGACGAGACGGGCAAACTGTCGGCGGGACCGGATGCCGGGTTTCACCAGATCGCCAACGGTCTGCCCGGTCTGGAAACACGGCTGCCGCTGATGTTCGATGCGATCGTGTCGCGGGGGCGCGGCGGGCCGGAGGCCTTTGCCAGGCTCACCTCAGAATCGCCCGCACGGCTGTACGGGCTGGAGCGCAAGGGAGCGCTGGCCGAGAGGATGGATGCGGATATCGTCATCTGGAATCCGGAAAAGACCGTGACCTACGGCGCGGACGATCTGCACGACAACGTGGGGTATAACCCTTGGGAAGGCACCACCGTTACCGGCTGGCCCGAACGGGTGTTCCTGCGTGGTCAATGCCTTGTCGAAGATGGCGCGTTTCACGGCCAGCCGGGAAGCGGCAGGTGGATCGACCGACCCGTCTTGGCGACCCGGCCCAGAGGAATGGCATCAGAGGTGGAGGCAAGATGAAGAGGCCCGAGACGGCGAACGAGCTCGCAATCACATTCTTCTACTACCGCGATCTGCCCCGCGCGATGGCCTTCTACGAGGATGTTCTGGGCCTGGAACTCGCTATCGACCAGGGCTGGAGCAAGATCTATGCGATCTGTCCCGGCGCGCACGTAGGCCTCGTGGACGAGGCGCGGGGCATGAACAAATGGACCGAACAGAAACCGGTTCAGCTGTGCATCAGGGTACCGGATGTGGATGCGTGGTATGGCTATGCGGAGGCACGGAAGCTCGATAACCTCTCGAGGCTCTTCGTGAACGAGCAGCTTGGCATCCGCGCTTTCGTGTTCACCGATCCCGAGGGCTACCAGATCGAAATCCAATCGGCGACACGGGCGGGCGCATGAGCACATTGATCGTTATCAACCCGAATTCATCCCAGACGGTCACCGACGGCATCGACAAGGCGCTCAATCCCCTGCGCAGCTTCGGCATTCCGATCCGCTGTCTGACGCTGGCCGAAGGGCCGCCCGGCATCGAGAACCAGCGGCAGGCGGACCTGAACATTGCCCCGATGCTGGCACTGGCCGCCGCGCAGGAAGACGCGGCGGGTTATGTGATCGCCTGCTTTGGCGATCCGGGCCTGCATGCCCTGCGGGACCAGACGGCCTTGCCGGTCGTCGGCATTCAGGAAGCTGCCGTCATGACCGCCCTGACACTTGGCCAGAGGTTCGGGGTGATCGCGATCCTGCCTGCTTCCATTCCCCGCCATCTGCGCGCCTTCGGTGCCATGGGCGTTCTGAACCGGCTGGCCGGGGACAGGGCGCTGGGCCTCGGGGTCGCTGATCTCGCGGATGAGGGCAAAAGCCTGGCCGCGATGATCGCCACGGGCAAGCGGTTGCGTTACGAGGACGGGGCGAATGTGCTGATCATGGGCTGCGCGGGGATGGCCCGGTATCGTGAACCCCTGCAGGAGGCAACGGGCCTGCCCGTTGTCGAACCGACACAGGCGGCGGTCAGCATGGCGCTGGGCCAGATCCGCCTCAGTCTTTCTCACAAGAGTACGGGACCAGAACATGCTGGATGAAACCGCCAAGGGCGTCTTTACCATTGCCGCCACCCCTTTTCTGCCCGACGGAGCGCTGGATTTCGAAAGTCTCGACCGTCTGGTAGATACCTACGCTGAGAAAGGGGCCGACGGCCTAACGATCCTCGGCATGATGGGAGAGGCCGGCAAGCTTTCCGCCGATGAATCCCTCGCCGTGATCAAGCGTGTGATTGGCCGAAGTCCGGTGCCCATCGTCGTGGGCGTCTCCGCGCCGGGGCTTGCCGCAATGTCGGCGCTGGCGGGCGAGGCCATGCAGGCGGGGGCCAAGGGCGTCATGGTCGCGCCGCCCATGGGGCTGCGGACCGATGCGCAGATCACCGGGTACTTTCACAACGTGGCCGAAGCGCTGGGCGATATCCCTTTTGTCTTGCAGGATTTCCCGCTGGCGACCGGCGTGCAGATTTCGCCTTCGGTCATCCTGCAGATCGTGGCGGACTGTCCGACCTGTGTCATGCTCAAGCACGAGGACTGGCCCGGTCTGGAAAAGATCAGCACCTTGCGGAAGGCATCCGATGCCGGGGCGCGGCGCATCTCGATCCTCTGCGGGAATGGCGGGATGTACCTGTTGGAAGAACTGCTGCGCGGTGCCGACGGGGCCATGACGGGCTTTGGCTATCCTGAGATGATGCGGCAGGTGATCGACGCCTGTCATGCAGGCGAACTTGATCACGCACGGGACATCTTCGACGCCTATATGCCGATGATCCGCTACGAGGCGCAGCCGGGCATGGGGTTGGCCATTCGAAAACATACACTGGCGCAGCGGGGTATGATCGCCCATCCGACGTTGCGCAAGCCGGGCGCCGGGCTAAGCGCGGCAGCGATCGCCGAGGTCGATGCCTTGGCCGCGCGGCAGAAGCGGCGGTTGAACGATCTGGGGCTTTGACGCGGCTATTGTCCGATGACAGCAGCGGCGATTGAGGCACCGCAAGGTTCACGGCACCCTTGGCGCGGGCGGCCTTCGCCGTTCGGTGGCGAGAAGGCCGCAGACGATGATCACGGCGGCCCCCAGGAGCTCCCGGGCCGAGGCGACCTCTCCAAAGAACAGGTACCCTGCGGCAAGCGCGAAAAGGAGACGGGCGTAGGGGAAGGTGGCGAGCGCCGAGACCTCTCCGAAGCGGTAGGCCTCGACCGTGAGCAGCATCCCGAGCGTGGCCAGCGTGCCCGCGATCACCATCAGCGCCAGGTCGCCCGCGCTGACCTGCGTCCATCCCGCCGCAGCGGCGGGAAAGGTGCCGAGGGTCGCGACCATGCCGATCCAGACCATGATTGTCGCGGTGTGTTCGGTCCGGGCGAGAACGCGGTTCTGAAAGATCAGGGCCGCCGCCGCAATCGCCGAGCCGAGACCGAAGAGCACACCGGTTTCCAATGAGAAATCCGTGGCGCGGCTGGCCAGTACCACGCCCAAAAACCCCAGTGCTGTCGCGAAGGCCCGTAGCGGTCCAATGCGTTCGCCGAGCACGAATGGCGCCATGACCACCACGAAGAGCGAGGTCGTAAATGTGAGGGTGGTGGCGAGCGACAGATCGAGCGTCTGGAAGCTGGCATAGTAGAGCCACCAGCAGACAAGGCTGGTCAACCCGCGGACGATGAGCATGCGCCAGTTGGACGACCGGAAGAGCGCGGGTCTGCGTCCAGCGATCCAAAGTGCGACGATCACAAGCTGGCAAAGCGAGCGGAAAAAGATGATCTGCGCGAAAGGAACATCCGCCGAGAGGAAGCGCAGTACGGTGACGTCAGCGGTGAAGATCGCCGCAGCCACCAGAAGCAGCAGCGCGCCGTAGCGGTTGTCGACCTCGGCGGAGGTGCTCACGATCGTCGGAAGGCTGCGAAATCGGCGGGTGAGAGCGTGCCGATCTGCCGCAGGATCGAGACCCAGGCCGCCAAACCTTCGGTGATGGAGGAGCGGCGGAAGAATTCGTTCGGCGCGTGGAAATTCTCGTCCGACAGGGCAAAGGAAAACATCACCGTGTCGAGGCCAAGGATACGCGAGACGATCTCGGTCAGGGGCAGCGACGCGCCGATGCGCACCTTGAGCGGGGTCTGGCCGGTGGTCTCTTCCAGCGCGGCGACGGCTGCGGCAAGCAGCGGATGGTCGGGCGGCACTGCATAGGCACCGCCCTGGCCCCGTTCGCCATAAACGTCCAGCCGGGCGTAGTCGGGCAATTCAGCGCGCAGGTGCGCGATGACCGCCTGCTTGGCGCGTTCGGGGTCCTGTCCGGGGACCAGCCGCATGGTCAGCTTGGCAAAGGCTTCGTTGGGGATCACCGTCTTGGAGCCCGCACCGGTGTAGCCGCCCCACATGCCGTTCACATCGACAGTGGGCCGCAACCAGAGCCGTTCGAGGGTGGAATACCCAGCCTCCCCGTGCGGCTTGGCGTCGATGGCGGCAAAGGCGCTGTCCTCGTCGTAGGGGATACTAGCGATCTCTTCCCGCTCGGCATTGGTTGGTTCGGTTACGCCATCGTAGAAGCCGGGGGCGGCGATGTGGCCCTTCGCGTCGTGCAGGCTGGCGATGAGATCTGAGAGAACGTGCAACGGGTTCGCCACGATTCCGCCATAGCGACCCGAATGCAGGTCCTGGGCCGCTGTCTCGACCCGTATCTCGAAGCCTGCGTTCCCGCGCGAGCCGACGTTGAGTGCCACGAGGTCAGGCCGCCAGCGCGCCCCGTCCGCCGAGAGCACCGCATCGGCGGCGAGCAAGTCGCGGTGGGTTTCCAGGATGCCGGGGAGGGAGGGAGAGCCGGTTTCCTCCTCGCCCTCGATCAGCAGTTTGACGTTGGCGGGCAGCTTGCCCTCTACCGCGATAAAGGCGGCGAGCGTTTCGAGCGCGATCATCATCGGCCCCTTGTCGTCGGAGATGCCGCGCCCGTAAAGGCGGCTGTCCCGCTCTGTCGCCTCGAAGGGCGGGCTGTCCCATTTGCCGAGCGGGTCGGGAGGCTGCACGTCGTAGTGCGCGTAGACGAGGATCGTGGGCTTGCCCGGCGCGTCGAGCCTTTCGCCGTAGATCGCGGCCTGGCCGCTGCCGTCGGCTGGGGTCAGGCGCTGGCGATTGTCGAAACCCATCGCTTCGAGACGCGCCTCGACGAAACGGCGGGCATTCTCCATGCCTTCGGCCATCGCGGGATCGGCCCCGACTGACGGGAAGGAGACAAGGGTTTTCAGTCCCTCGACAAGATCGGTCTCATGCGCATGGGCATGCGCCAGTACGGGATCGGTCATGCTGTTGTCCTCAGGTGATACCGCCATCGACACTGAGGATCTGCCCAGTGATCCAGTTTGCCTCCTCTGACGTCAGAAAGGCGGCGGCATTGGCGATGTCCTCGGGCTTGCCCAGTCGGCGGGTATGGATGCGGTTGATCAGTTGTTGCTGCCCTTCGGGCCCATACGCCTCCCACTGACGCTGGGTCGCGGGGTTCGACAGGATAAAGCCGGGGGCGATGGAATTGACGGTGATGCCGTGCTGCGCCAGTTCCAGGCTCAGCTGCTTGGTCAGCCCCACCAGCGCGTGTTTGGCCGCTGTATAGGCGTGAATGCCCGTGAGGCTGGGCCGCAAGCCCGCGCCCGAGCTGATGGTGACGATCCGGCCCCAGCCCGTCTTTTTCATGCCGGGGACCAGCGCTTGACTGAGGTAAAGCGTGGCGTCCACGTTCACCGCGAAAATGCTGTGCCACTGGTCGGGGTCCACGTCCTCCAACGGTGTGCCGACCTGTCCGCGCACGCCTCCCGCGGCGTTGACGAGGATATCGGGCGTGCCGAGGTCGGCCTCGATCCGGGCGGCCATTTCCCTGACCGATGCGGGATCGCCCAGATCGGCCCCCACCGGGGGCAGGCCGAGGCGGCGGGCGGCTTGCTCCAGTGCGTCTCCGGGCAGATCGGTGACAACCACTTCCGCCCCGTCGGCGGCAAGGCGTTTGGCGATGGCGGCACCTATGCCGCCGACCACGCCCGTCACCAGTGCGATGCGCGCGCTCATCCCAGTACCTTCGTAAGTTCGTGAAAGGTGTCGGCGGACATCTCGCGCCTGCCGTCCTCGATGTCATGGATCAACTCGACCAACCTGCGCAGAAGTGGCGTATCGATGCCGTGGCTCGCAGCGATCTCGGCGACGGTGCCGACCTGCGGGTCGACTTCGGTCTTGCGCTTGCGCACGGCGAGGTCGCGATAGATGCCGGTGTGGGTCTTGGCGGTTTTTGAGTTGAACTCGGCAAGGTCTGCAAGGCTTTGGCGGCCGGCATCGTCGGAGGCACCCGGCATGAAGGCACTGGGCTCGAATCCGTTGAAGGGCTTCGGATCGACACCTTCGGCCACCGCCGTCTGCATCACCTCGCGGGCGAGACCCATCAAAGCGGGGCCACGCGCGGGATCGGCGAAATTCGCGGTCATGCTGTCTGGCGTGAGCGCGGTGGCAAAGAGCATCGCGCCGTAGCCGAGCTTGCCCCAGAGATAGGCCCAGATGTCATCGGTCAGGACGGCGTTCGGCTCGAAGACTTGCAGCAAACTGTGCATCTCCTCGGTGCGCGGCCGGATGCTGCCGTCGATTTCGCCCAAAACCACTGCACCGCGGTTCCCGAAGAGGATACGCCCCGGCCCGATCCAGTCGGCGCCATAGTTGACGAAGGCACCCATGGTGCGTTCGGGGCCGACGTTCTGCGCGATAACGCGTTCGTTCAGACCGTTCTGGGCGGAAAGGACGAAACCGTCCTCGGCCAGATGGGGCATGAGTTGCGCAAGCGCGGGTTCGGTCGCCTGCGCTTTCACGGCGAGCACAATGCGGCTGTAGGTGCCCTCCAGCTTGTCGGGTGTCACGCAGGGGACTGTTTGGGTGAATTCTTCGACCGGTCCCTCGATGGAAAGTCCCTTGGTCGAACAGGCCTCGGCGTGTTCGGCGACGATATCGACCATCCGCACCGGCACGCCTGCGCGTGCCCAATAGGCTCCAAGAATGCCACCGATGGCCCCGGCGCCCCAGATCAGGACCGGCTCAGCCATTGCCAAGCTCCGGCCAGGGACCTTCGAGCGCCGCACGTGTCTCGGCGACGCCGGTCTCCCAGATGGCGAGCATCTCCTCGTCAGGCCGCTGCCAAGGCCCACCGAAAGAGCCGTCACCCAGCACCTCGCGCGCCAAAGCCGGGGGCGAGGCTTTCATCAGCGCCATGTCCACCACGGGCTTCTCGCCCTCGGGCGCGGGCGCGTGAGCGAGCCGGGTCCAGGGGAAGTTCTCCATCCAGTTGGCGTGGCTGCCGGTCTTGTCGATGGACTGCGCCCTGGCCCATGTCTCGGGCGCGTTCCACCAGTTGTGGAACTTGACCGAGATATCGCCGTATTCCGCCATCAACTCCTGCGCAAGCGCGCCGACGGGGTTGTTGCCGCCGTGGCCGTTGACGATGAGAATGCGCCGAAAGCCCGAGCGGCGCAGCGACGCGACCACGTCGCGGACAACGGCCATCAGCGTCTCGACACGCAGGCAGATTGTGCCGGGGTAGGCGTTGAAATAGGGGGCAAGCCCGTAGGGCATGACGGGGAATACTGGGATGTTCAGCGGTTCCGCCGCATCCGACGCGACCTTCTCGGCCAGGATCATGTCCACGCAAAGCGACAGTTGCGCGTGCTGTTCGGTCGAGCCGATGGGCAGCACGCAGCGCGGATCGCGTGCGGCGGCAGCCTCGATATCGCGCCAGTTCATATCGGCCACATTCATTGCGGCTTTCCTTTCTTTTCATTCAGGGCATCGGGCAGGATGTCGGACGGCAGTTCGCCTGCCCAGTCCTCCGCCCCCAGCACGACCTTGGACATCAGTTCGAAAAGCATCTGCCGTTCACCGTCCGAAAGTGCCTTAAGCATCCTTTCTTCCTGTGCTTCGAAGGTCGGGCGCGTTTCGTGGATCAGCGTCCAGCCCTTCTCTGACAGATGCAGGGCCTGCATCCGCCCGCCGCCAGGTGCCTTGGCGCGTTCCTCAAGGAGGCCCATCAACTCCAGCCGCTTTATGGCGCGGCTGAGCGTGTTCTTGGGAAACCCCGACGTACGGGAAACGTCCCGCGCGCTGCCGCCCTCCGCCAGGGCGAGGGAGTAGAGCACGACGTATTCCGGGCGTTTCAGCCCGTAGGTGTCCTGTATCCAGCTATAGAGCGGCGTGTTGTAGAGCAGGGCGAGATAGTTGATGCGGAAGGTGAAGGGGCAGGGGTTCTCCCACAACTTCGCGTTCAGCATGTCCGGGGCCTCCCCCGCATCCTCGGTGCCGAAATCTTGATCACAGGCGGTCTGCGGGCCTGACATGTAGCGTGCTTTCCGAGCTATTGCTGGGTGGAGTTCCAAATAGAACTTGACGGATAGCATATCTCCGCACATTCTGAAAAAGCAAGTTCCAAATGGAACGCAATAAAAGATGAGTATCATCAGGGCGGGGCCTTGCTGCCGCGTCCACCAACGGGAAGGAAGTCTCATGACATTTCAGAAATTCCTTGCGCCCCTGACGATTGCCGTCGGGCTTAGCATGGCGGGAGCTGCGTCGGCACAGACGTTGACCATGGGCGTGCGCGGAGGGCCGGAGTCGATGGATCCGCATTTCTCGGCCCTGGGCCCCCACGCGGAGGCGGCCAAGCATATCTTTGACACTCTGGTCTGGTCGGGAGATGACCTGCAGATCGAACCGGGTCTGGCGACAAGCTGGACGCCCGTCGATGACGACACCTGGGAATTCAAGCTGCGCCAGGGCGTGAAGTTCCACGACGGGTCGGATTTTGACGCTGAGGACGTGAAGTTCTCCATCGAACGTATCCCGGTGGTGACCGGCCCGACAACCACGGCGATCTACGTGCGCCGTGTCGCGGGTGTCGACATCATCGACCCGCATACAATCCACATTCACACCGATGGTCAGGCGGCGACGCTTCCCAATGACTTCATCCGTCTCTTCATCGTCTCTTCCGAGGCGGCGGCGGATTACTCCACACCCGAGACGGCCGCCGAGGGCTTCAACTCCGGCAAGGCCGCCATCGGCACCGGCCCTTACAAGTTCGTCAGCTGGGAGCCGAAGGGCGATCTGGTGCTGGAGAAGAACCCCGACTACTGGCGCGGCGAGGGCGCGTGGGAGACCGTGATCCGCAAGGAGATCCCCAACGACAGCTCGCGTCTGGCGGCACTGAAGGCGGGGCAGGTTGATGTGATCAACTACGTCTCCTCGGTCGATTACCTCGCGCTGGCGAACGACTCCAACATCGACGCCATCGAGGGCGACTCGGTCTACATCATGAACCTGCAGCTCGATCAGCGTGAAAAAACGCCGCTGGTGCGCGCCATCGACGGTTCGGAACTGGCCGAGAACCCGTTCCGCGACCTGAAGGTCCGGCAGGCGATCGACCACGCCATCGACCGTCAGACCATGGTCGATATCGTGCTGGAAGGTCTGGGCAAGCCCGCCAACCAGATGATGCCCCCGGGCTTCTTCGGCTCGTCCGAGAATATTCCGATGCCCGAGTACAATCCCGAGAAGGCCAAGGCTCTGCTGGCCGAAGCGGGCTATCCCAATGGCTTCGAGGTTGACCTCTACTGCACCGCCGACCGTCTGCCGGGTGACGGAGCGATCTGCCAGGGTCTGGGCCAGATGTTCACGCAGGTGGGGATCAAGACCAACGTGAATGCGATCTCCAAGACGGTCTACTTCCCGGCTCAGGCGCGGCTCGAGTACTCCATGTTCATGAACGGTTGGGGCACGCTGACGGGCGAAGCGTCCTATACGCTGGGTGGTCTTGCGCACTCAAACAACCCGGACGTCAAGCTCGGGGCCTTCAACCGGATCGAGTACAAGAACGACGAGGTTGACCAGCTCTTGCAGGCGGGTGCCACGATGATGGACCCGGACGAGCGCCGCGCGACCTACGAGCAGGCGATGGAAAAGGTGATGGCGGACAAGGCCTATATCTCCATCGTGCAGCTTCAGACGGTCTGGGCGGCCAAGGCGGGCATGCTGGAGTTTACCCCGCGCTTTGACGAAGACACGCTTGCATTCTTCATCAAGCCTGCGTCCTGATTGAGCACATGACACGAGGCCGGGCGGCTGCGACGTCGCCCGGCCTTCGCTTGCCCGAAGGGAGTGCCGATGCTCGGCTTCATCATCCAGCGTTTCCTGCAGGCCGTCGCCGTCATGGCGGTGATGTCGGTGATCGTGTTCTGCGGCGTCTACGCGATCGGCAACCCCATCGACATCGTGATCCCGCCCGATGCGACCCAGGACATCCGCGAGGAAGCGATCCGGCGGCTGGGGTTGGATCGTCCCCTTTATGAGCAGTACTTCATCTTCATGGCCAATCTGCTGCAGGGCGACCTGGGGCGGTCCTTTGTCTACAACATCCCGGTGCTGGAGCTGATCGGCGGGCGGCTTCCCGCGACGCTGGAACTGGTGCTGATCTCGGTCATTTCGGCCACCGTTATCGGGGTGACCCTTGGCATTTACGCAGGCTACCGCCCGGACAGCTGGGTGTCGAAGACGATCATGGCTGTCTCGGTGCTGGGCTTTTCGGTGCCTTCCTTCTGGGTCGGCCTCATCCTGATCCTGACCTTCGCGGTGAACCTCGGCTGGCTGCCAGCGGGCGGACGGGGCGAAACGGTGGAGATCTGGGGTGTGCCCTGGTCCTTCCCCACGCTCGACGGTCTCAGCCATATCGTGCTGCCCGCGATCAACCTCGCGCTTTTTAAGCTGGCGATGATGATCCGGCTTGCCCGCGCCGGGACCCGGGAAATCATGCTGACCGATACGATTAAATTCGCCCGCGCGGCGGGGCTGTCGGAGGGGACGATTCTGCGGCGGCACCTGCTGAAGCTGATCTCCATTCCGATCATCACGGTCTTCGGGCTCGAGCTTGGCTCGACCCTCGCCTTTGCCGTTGTCACGGAGACGATCTTTTCCTGGCCCGGTGTCGGCAAGCTGATCATCGACAGCATCGCGGTGCTCGACCGGCCGGTGATGGTTGCCTACCTGATCCTCGTGGCCTTCCTCTTCGTGACGATCAACTTCGTGATCGACCTGGTGTTTGCCCTGATTGATCCCCGCGTTCGCAAGGGGGCCACTGCATGAGCCAACCCGCATCGCCCTTGCACCGCTTCTGGGTGGAGTTCCGGGAGAACCGGATCGCCGTCGTGGCGCTGGTCGTCGTGGTGATCATGATCCTGCTGGCGCTCTTCGCCAACCTGGTCTCGCCGCAGAACCCCTACGACCTCGCCAACCTGTCGCTGATGGACAGCCGCCGCCCGCCGGGCTTTGTCGGCTCGGGTGGCTATACGCATTTATTGGGCACCGACCCGCAGGGGCGCGACCTGCTGTCGGCGATCTTCTACGGCCTGCGCATCTCGATCCAGATTGGCCTTGCCGCAGGCTTCGTCTCGCTCACCATCGGCACGGCGCTCGGCATCCTCGCGGCCTATGTGGGCGGGCGGATCGAGGCGCTGATTATGCGGCTGGTGGATTTGCAGCTGTCTTTTCCCGCGATCCTGCTGGCGCTGGTGATCGTGGCGCTGCTGGGTCAGGGCAAGGCGCAGCTCATCGGCGCGCTGGTCGCCGCGCAATACGCCTATTTCGCGCGCACCGCCTATGGCGCGGCCAAGGCTGAGCGGGGCAAGGATTATATCGAGGCGGCTGTCGCCACGCCGCTTTCCAGCCGTCAGATCGTCTGGCGGCATCTGCTGCCCAACTGCACACCGCCGCTGATCGTGGTGGCGACGGTGCAGATCGCGAACTCGATTTCGCTGGAGGCGACGCTCAGCTTTCTCGGCCTCGGTCTGCCGGTGACGGAACCCTCGCTCGGCATGCTCATCTCTAACGGCTTTCCCTACATGATGAGCGGGCGGTACTGGATTTCCGTCTATCCGGGCGTGGCGCTCATCATCCTGATCGTGGCGATCAACATCGTCGGGGATCAGGTGCGCGACCAGTTCAACCCGAGGCTGCGAAAATGAGCGATCCGGTTCTCAGCGTTCGCGATCTGCGCACCCATTTCTTTACCCGTGCGGGGGTGGTTAAGGCGGTCGATGGCGTGTCCTTCGACCTCGCCCCGGGCGAGATCATGGGGCTGGTGGGCGAAAGCGGATCGGGCAAGACCGTGACGGGCTTTTCGCTGCTGGGACTGGTGGACGAGCCCGGGCGCATCGTCGAAGGCTCGATCAGGCTGCAAGGGACCGAGCTTACCACGCTGTCGGGCGCGCAATTGCGCGCGCGGCGGGGCAGGGATATCTCGATGATCTTTCAGGACCCCATCACCACGCTGAACCCGATGCTGACGATCGGTCAGCAGATGCGGCTGGCCATCGACGCCCATGAGCGGCTGAGCAAACGGGCCGCCGAGGCGCGCGCCGCAGAACTGTTGGGGCAGGTCGGCATCCCTTCGGCCGCCGCCCGTTTGCGCGCTTATCCGCATGAATTCTCGGGCGGGATGCGCCAGCGCGTCGCCATCGCAATCGCCCTCCTCCACCGGCCCGCTGTGATCGTCGCGGACGAGCCGACGACGGCGCTCGACGTGTCCATCCAGGCGCAGATCCTCTACCAGATGCGGGACCTCGCGGCGCAGACCGGCACGGCGCTTATCTGGATCAGCCATGACCTCGCCGTGGTCTCCAGCCTCGCCAGCAAGCTTGCCGTCATGTACGCAGGCCGCATCGTAGAGCAGGGGCCGACCGCGACTTTGCTACGCGATCCGCGCCATCCTTACACGGCGGGCCTCATCGCCTCGCTGCCCGCCATGACGGAACCGGGCACGCCGCTGGCGCAGATACGCGGCACGACGCCGTCGCTTCTCTCGCTGCCACCCGGCTGTCCCTTCGCTCCGCGCTGCGACCGGGCGACCGGCGCTTGCGGTTCTGAACCGGAGATGACCGAGCGGGACGGACGCGGCTGGCGCTGTTTCCATCCGGTAGGTCTTGCTGACGAGGTGCCCGCGTGAGCGACTTCGTCACCATCGAGAATGTCAGCCGCCTCTTTGGGCCGAACCTCACCACAGGCGAGAAGATCGCCGCGAAGCTGGGCGGCAAGGTCGAAACGCGGTCGGTGCGCGCAGTGTCTGATGTGACGCTATCGGTGCGCAGGGGCGAGACGCTTGGGCTGGTCGGTGAATCCGGTTGCGGCAAATCCACGCTCGGTCGGTTGATCGCGGGTATCCTGCCGCCGAGTTCCGGCAGCGTCGCCATCGACGGCGCGCCGGTAATGGACCAGGGGCGCAAGGTCACGACCCGCGTGCAGACGGTCTTCCAGGACCCTTTCGCCAGCCTCGATCCGCGCATGAAGGTGGGCGAGACGGTGGCCGAGGGGCCCATCGCCCACGGGCTGACCACCCGCAGCGGCGCGCGCGCCTATGTGGCGGAGTGGTTCGAGCGGGTGGGGCTCGATCCGGTGTGGACGGACCGCTATCCGCACCAGTTTTCGGGCGGTCAGCGCCAGCGGATCGCCATCGCGCGGGCGCTGGCGATGCAGCCGGACGTGCTGATCTGCGACGAGCCCGTCGCCTCGCTTGACGTCTCGATCCAGGCGCAGATCATCAATCTCTTTCTGGAACTCACGCGCGACCTTGGGCTGACCACCATCTTCATCAGCCACGACCTTTCGGTGGTCCAGCACGTCAGCGACCGTGTCGCCGTGATGTACCTGGGCCGGATCGTGGAGCTTGGTCCGGTGGCCGAGGTCTTCGGTACCCCGGCACATCCTTATACAGCGGCCCTATTCGGATCGGTGCCAAAGCTGGTGCTGGATGCGGACGAACTGGTGCGTTTTGAGACCATCGAGGGCGAAGTGCCCTCGCCACTCTCGCCACCGTCGGGCTGTTACTATCATCCCCGCTGTCCGCTTGCGACAGAGATTTGCAGCAAGGTTCAGCCCGAGAGGCAGGGAGTGACCGACGAACGCCTTGTCGCCTGCCATCATTTCGAAAAGCAGCTCATCGGTGTTGCCGAAGGAAAATGAGACTACCCGGCCAAAGGGTCGGTTTCGGTCGCTGTCAGACGACCCGCATCGGGCCATAGGCCCGGCGTCCCCGGTAGGCGGACTTGAAGAACGCCGAGCCCGCCGCGTCGAGGTCGGCCAGACGCAGATCGAGTTCCTCGTTCAGCAGGACGCCCAGTTCCTTTTGCCTGCGCTGACGGACATCCGCATCGGCGAACTTCGGAAAAACGTCATCCGACCAGAAGTCCGAGAACCAGGCATAGTCCGCGACCTTCGAGGTATCGAACCCCTCAAGCGCGGTCATCACACAGCCGAGCCGGGCGCCGAAGATGGCCCAATCGCCGTTCTGCGCATCTGCGCCCACCGTGCACCAGACGCGCAACCGCTCGTAATTGGCACCGCCAATATGCTTGGGCAACGCTTCCGCCCGTGGCAGGCCGGGATGGGCATCGTAGGCGAGGACACCGTCAGCCAGGTTGAACTTGACGCCTTCCCGGAAGCCGCCGCGAAAGGCCTGGGCGGGCGTGGCCGTCATATGCACTTCTGACAAGACCCGGTTCACCTGATAGTAGGGAACCGTCCAGCAGAAATCGACAGCGGCTTCGGCTCGCCCTGCGTTTTCGTGGGTGCGCAGGGCCAACAGCACGTCTCGCGGCCAGATTTTGACACCCCCGTTCCCGTATTCAAGGCCATTGAGGACGTTGCGGGCACTGAAGGAAAAGACCGAAACCGCATCGCGGGGCGCGATCTCGAAGTTACCGCTGAGGAATTCCTGATCAATCACCACGTTATCCGCGTCGACAGTGACAACGTGTTTGGTAGTCGAGATTTCGCCCGCCTTCCGATGCGCAGCATCGAATCCCTTGACCCCGTGCACCCGCCTGGCGCGAGGATGGTGTGATGAGAGTTTGCCGAAATTGCTGTCGGCATTCGGTTCGTCGAAACTGAGAAATACGATGTCGCAGGCCGCGAGGTCGATGATCATTCCCAGACCCCCGCATGTTCCGACAACCGCACGATGGCGGTCGGTTTCCATTTCTCGGACAAAAGCCGCCTGCGCCTGGCAAGATAGGCGTCCCAATCGTGCTCGGGGCGGAATGGCTGATTTGCAGCGGCATTCGGCAAGACGTCAAAGGCAAAGCCCGCGTGGCGCAGTGCAGAGAAATCGAGAAGATCGACAATAAGCACCGGCAGCATGTCCTGCGCGGTTGAGGAACTACGGGCGACCGGCAGCAGGGGTTCGATCTCAGGCCATTCCAGCCCGGTCAGGTCAACCAAAATGATCGAAAGCGATTGACCAAGCCGCGCGGTATCCTTGATGACGGGGCTGTCGGGATTGAAGGGCCAGGTATGATCCCAGTTCAGTTCGGCCTCTTCCTGTGGTTCCTCCTTACGGAAACCCTTGAACCAATCCCGCATCATTCCGTTGCACCCGTTCGTTGATCCGCAGCGCCGCAAATGATTCCCGTGATGAGATCGCGCCAGGCACCCGAGATGATGTCCGCGTCTCGTGCCTCCACGGCTTTGGCTGCCGCCCTTCCTCTCGCGCGCCAGGTATCGGGGCCCTCTGACATGGCCCGGGCCATGGCATCGGCCAAAGCGTCCTCGCCTGCTGGATCGTAAAGCACGCCCGTGGCTCCCGAGGATACAACATCGCGCAGTCCCGGGCAGCTCGGCCCGAGGACGCCTCGGCCCAGCGTGGCAGCGAGGATGGCCGAACCTGAGGTCAGCGAACGGACGTAGGGCAGCACGATCAAGTCTGCTGCCGCATGGAAGGCCGCAAGGTCCTCGGCGCTTGCGAAGCCTTCCTTCAGAAGGATGCGGATGTCGCTATTGGTGTCCAGCTGCAATCCATCGACGAAATGCCCGGCCACGATCAGCCTGTCATCCGGCCCGGCAATGCGCTGAAAGGCGGCCACCACCCCCTGAGGGTTCTTGTACTGTGCGATCCGGCCCGGCAGCAGCAGCACCATCCCGGCGTTTTCGATTCCGAGCGCCGCCCGTGCGCTGTCGCGCGACACGACCGGGTAACTCCCACGGTAGTTGCCATGCGGAATCACCCGAATTTTCGTGGCTGGCAGGGTACGATCCTGCCGGGCGGCCACGAACGCCTCGAGGGAATGCAGGTGGATGACATCCGCAAGCCCGGTTAGACCGCCTATGAGATCGGCCAAATCCTGCTCAGGGTACTTCTCGTGGGGGGACAGGTTATGCAGGGTCCAGATAATCTTGCCTCCCGCATCGCGGAACGCGGCGAGACCATCCAGAAAGCTCTCTACCGTTTGTCGGGCATCGATGAGGACCTGATGCTCCCAGTGAAGATGAAAAAGGACCGGCCGCTCCGCGTTATTGTCCAGCAATTGCAATGCATCCGCCGCGCTGCCGGACTTCGCCGCTGCAAAGGGGCGCAGGGCAGCGTATAGCTGCGTCTGGTATGGGTTCATGGCCCGGTAATCGGGATAGAACACCAACGGGATCGGAGCTGAACGCCGTGCCTTCAACATGGATCGACGTTTGCACATCGACGGCGATTGCGCGAGAGGAAACGCGCAGCAGAAGGCCGGCTCGACCCGAACTTGACGCACCATCGGGGCGCAAGGTACGCTTTCATTGCGCAAGCAACATTATTGCGCCGAATATTTGAGGAAGTTGTCATGCCCAAATGGATACTCGCCCGAACCCTGACATTGGTCGGCATTCTTGGCGCGCCTTTTTCGTCCGTCTCCGCGAAACTGCCTGATCCCGGTGATTTCTCGACCGAGAGAGAAGCGCGCGAGTATTTGCAGCGCCATCCCACCGGTCCCCGGGCCACCGCCGCTTTCCTGGCGCTGTCGGATTTCCGCACAACTGCGGAGAATGCGGGCCCGACCCGCGAGCAGATCGTGGAAGGGTTCAGTGCCTTTCAGGTCGCCCAGGGCTCATCCCGGCGGCCCACAACCCTTTCGACCGGCACCGCAAGCGACGGGCCCGGCGGGGGTCAGCACTGAACGCCAGATGTTCGCCAGCCCCCTGACAGACACGCTGCGTTTCGGTGTCTTCGCCGCGCTGGTCTTCATCGCGGCCCCATCCTGGTCCCAGCAGGTGCCGGGTGCGGCGCCCCGCGTGGCCATGGTGGTGGGAAACTCAAACTACCAAAGCGTCCTTGCCTTGCCGAACCCTGCGAACGACGCGCGCATCATTGCCGAAAAGCTCTGGGAATCCGGTTTCGAGGTGATCGAGACCATCGACGCGGACAGGGAGGAAATGCTCGCCGATCTGGCGACCTTCCGCAGCAGGCTGAGGGAGGGGAGCGAGGCACTGTTCTTTTACGCAGGGCACGGTGTTCAGGTAAACGGCAGGAATTACCTGATCCCGGTTTCCGCCACCCCGTCCTCCGTCGAGGACCTCGTGAACCAGTCGATCGATGCACAGCTCTTCGTCGACATCATGTCGAACTCCGGGGCGCGGCTGAACCTTGTGATGCTGGATGCCTGCCGCAATAATCCCTTCGCTGAGATCACCGAGCCCGACACGACCGAGATCGAAACCCGCGCGCTGGCCATCGGCGCCTCGCAGGAAGAGGTGGCACGGGGCCTGAAGGCGCTGGCACAGGCCAGCCCGGGTGGTCTGGCCGAAATGACTTCCGGCAAGACCGAGACGATGATCAGTTTTGCCACCGCCCCCGGCGCTGTCGCCTTCGATGGTGTCGGAAACCACAGCCCCTATACGCAGGCCATCGTCGACAACATCGACGAGCCGGGGCTGGAAATCAACGAACTTTTCCGCCGTGTCCGTGGTGACGTGCGCGAGGCCACCGGGGGCGACCAGATCGCCTGGACGACAAGCACGCTGGAAACCCGCTTCTATTTCAAGACCAACGACGGGAGCCTGCGCGACAGTACCACCGGCATGAGCGTAGGTTCGGACACCCTCGGTGCGCTTCCACCGCAACGGATCGTCGACCGGACCTTCTGGCGGGCGATCCGGAACACCGACCGTCTGGATGCCTTCGAGGCCTATCTGAAAATGCTGCCCGAAGGCGTCTTTGCGCAGGAAGCGCGGCAGAAAATCCTCGACCTCGGTGGCGATCCGGCCGCGATCGAGGCGGTTGACCCCCTTCTGACGGGGGTAGAATCGACAGCGCCGACCGAATTGCAGATGGCGATCAAACGGGAAATCGCCGCTCAACTGGATCGCGGGGACGTCTCCGTCGCCATCGGGACCGGGGCGGAGGTGCTTCCGACGCCGGAAACGAACGGCGGCTGGGTCTATGTCCAGAAGGCGCCGCGGCTGGGCGAAGTGACGGTCGAGGAGGACCTTGAGCTCGAACCCAGTTCGGTGCGGTGGCTACCTCCGGGCGCGCGGCTGCGGTTCATACCCATCGTGGGTTCGAACGGGGGGCAGGACAGTTTCGTGGGGCTTGAGCTTTTGGAGAACGGGAACACGGCAGAGACCCGCGTCGCCATCGAAACCCACGTGGATGCCTGTGACATGCTTGCGGGCAATCCCTATGACGCGCAACGGGTCACTGCCGGCACCCGGCAGTTCATCATCGACCGCAACTTCGATGCCGCTATCGTCGCCTGCGAAATCGCGGTCGAAAAGCATCCCGAGAACGTCCGCTTCTGGGCGCAACTGGCCCGTGCCTACCGTTCTGCGGGTCGCTACGAGGACGCACTCTTTTATCAGCAGAAGGCCGTCGATGCCGGATATTCCTCGGCAAAGGTCTACCTCGGTCAGATGTACCTCGATGCCCAGGCCGTCCCGCAGGACTACGAGCGGGCCATCGACCTTTTCCAGCAGGCCGGGATCGAGGGGGAATCCGCAGCTTATACGGCCCTGGCATGGGTTCATCGTGCCGGTGTCGGTGTGCCGCAGGATTACGAAAAGGCCATGGGGTTCTACCGCGAAGGGGCCGCGCGCGGCAATGACTGGGCAATGACCAATATCGCTGAATTCCATCAGAAGGGTTTCGGCGTTCCTCAGGATATCGGCGAGGCCGTGCGATGGTACATCACGGCAGCCAAGAGCGGCGAGCTGACCGCGCAGACCAGGCTCGCGCGTATCTACCAGACCGGTGACGGAGTACCGCAGGATTTTGAGCAGGCCCGTTTCTGGTTCGAAACCGCGGCCGGGCGCGGCGTGCCCAATGCCGTCACCCGTCTTGGCGTGATGTACGAGCAGGGGCAGGGTACAGCCAAGGACATCGAGGCGGCGGCCCGGCTCTACACCCGTGCTGCCCGTGACGGGGATGGCGAGGCTTTCTTCCGTCTCGGAAGGCTTTATGCCTCCCAACACCCCATCTTCGACGATCCCGCACGGGCGGCGCAACTGCTCGAACGGGCGCTTTCAGAAGGGGTCTATGGCGCGGATCGCGAACTGGCCCGTCTCTACGAGGCCGGGCGCGGTGTCGGGAAGGACTTGGCACGGGCGCGAACCCTCTATGCGTCCGCTGCCGAGGGTAATCCGTGGGCGGCCCGTGATGCGGGCAGGGCCTGGGCCTCCTCGGACGGGTTCGCACCCGATCTGGCCGAGGCGGTGCGCTGGTACCGTCGCGCGGCGGAGGGCGGAGTGCCCTGGGCAGCGCTTGACCTTGCGAAGATGACCGAAGCGGGACGGGGGGTAGAGCCCGATCGCGTCGAGGCCCTGATCTGGTATGCGACGGCTTGGGGCCTGAGCGATGACGCCAATCTGGTGAAATCCGTGGCGGAACGCACCGGGTCCTACACGGAGCAGGAGTTCAACAAGGCGACGCAGGTGCTGCTGACGCGGCTTGGCGCGGATATCGGTCCGGCGGACGGGCAGATTGGCCCCAAGACAAGGGCCGCGCTGCAGGATGCCTTCGAGGCACGAGGTCAGAGCCTGCCAGCGGGGCGCATCGACCTTGATCTTCTGGGCGCGCTGGCGAACTTCGAATAAGGAATACCCGATGAAAGACTGCCAGCGGCGATTTCGTGTCATGGTCCGTGACAGGGCGTCCGCCGTTGTCAGGCAGTCCGAAGCTTCCTGATCGCGGTGGTCATTCGGCTGGATATCTGCGTGCTTGCCGACATACGTGTTGGCGATGTCGCGGCGCCCTGCCATGCCGCTGCACTGGATGCGCTGGCGGATCGGGGATACCGCGTGGGCATTTTGCCTGTCGTCGCAGAGGCAATCGCCGCCGACCCCTTCGCGGTGCATCCCGACCACGAGCGGTTGTTCAAGCAAGGCCGGGTCACGCGGCTTTCGCCGGATGCCGACGTTGATTGCACGCTTGCGCTGGCTTTCGACAGCAGGCTTTTCTCTTCACGCCTTTCCAATCCCGCGCTGATCACCTCGAAGATGTGGATCGTCACCGTCGAACGCCCGTTCGATCTGGCGAACCTGTCCCGCCGCGAGCTGGAAAAAGTCGCTTTCTCGGCCGAGATGGCCCTGGGGGGCAAGCCGCTTTGGGCCCCGTCCACGATCATCGCGCGGGATGCGCTGACCAAAGCGGCGCCGGACTGGTCGATCACCGATGAGGATTGGTCGCCGGTGGTGCCCCGTGCGGAAGGCCAGCGCGCCTACGCCCTCGAAACCGCGCGCCCCAATGTCGGCATGACGCGGATCGCCCGAGCCCGCGCCAGCGTGCTGGTGGAGGAAGAGAGCAATTCGGAAGGCCTTTTCGGCTCTCCCTTCGTCGCCTGGAAGATGCGCGGCGGACCAGAGATGTTCCAGCTCGCCTGGCCGCAGCGCTCTCCGGTGGAGCTTTGGCCCGATGACAGGATTTCGATCGGCGATTTCCTCGCGCGGATCGACCTTCTCGCCAATGCAGACATAGCGGCGAATGACCCCTGCCCGGTCGAGGCGCTGATAGCCATGCAGGCAGGCGTGATCCCGTTTCTCGACCCGGAATACCGCAGCACTTTCGGCGGCGCCGCTCTCTACGGCGATTTCCGGCAATTGCCGCGGGTGGCGATGGATTTTCATGGGGACCGGGGATTTGCCGAAGACCTGAGGGCGAACATGCAGAGCGTCTTGGAGACGACCTTTTCTGCTGAGAGGTTTTCGGGCAGAGTCGCAACGCTGATTGGCCCGCCCCGGACAGAAGCTTTTGCGCCCTCGATTCAAGCGCGGCCCGCCAGATCGGTTATCTTCTATTCCTCGAACGGCGTTGGCATGGGTCACCTGACCCGCCAGCTTGCCGTCGCCCGGCGGTTGCCGGGCCGCTTTTCCCCGGTCTTCATAAGCCATTCGCAGGCGGTCGATACCGTGCGCGGGTTCGGCTATCCGGTGGAGTACATCCCCTATCATCTTACCTACAACGAGGCTTTCGCCCACTGGAATGCCGCCCTGACCGAGGCGCTGACGGCGGCGATCGGCTTCTACCGGCCCGCCGTCGTTGTCTTTGATGGAAATACGCCGTTTGTCGGGCTCATGGCTGCGCTTGACCGTGCGCCCGGTGTTGCCCGCATCTGGATACGGCGCGGGATGTGGGCCGCCAACCGGGATTTCGACGTGCTGCAGCGGGGTGAGGCCTTCGATCTGGTGGTCGAGCCCAATGAAGTCGCGCCGGAACTCGATGACGGGCCTACGTCAGAACATCGGCAGGGGACGCTCTGCGTGCCGCCCATCCACGTACTCGACAGCAATGAACAGCTGGACCGGGAGGCGGCATGCAGGGCCCTGGGGCTTGACCCTGGCAATGTGAACGCGCTGGTGGCTCCCGGATCGGGCAATAATTTCGACACGGGACGGATCGCAGAAATGGCCGTGGCGCGATTGGCGAACCGGCCGGGACTGGGCATCGTCCTGGCCGAATGGCAAATCGCGGAGCGGGCGGCGGAAATACCCGCAACCATTCCAAGGTTGAGTGAATATCCCTTCGCCCGGTTTCACAAGGCCTTCGATTTCGCCATCGCTGCCGCTGGTTACAATACCTTCACGGAACACATGGTCGCCGCGCTTCCCACGATTTGGGTGCCCAACGAGAACGCTCAGCAGGATCAGCAAATCCTGCGCGCAATCTTTGCCCGTGATACGGGCCTCGGCGCCTGCCTGAGAACCAGCGAGCATTTCAACCTGGTACGGGAAATCGAAGCCATGCTGGACAGCGACAAGCGAAAGCTGATGCGCGCCCGCGGCATGGCCTTCGCAGAGCGTTCCCTGACACGCAACGGCGCGGAAAATGTCGCCGAGGCAATCGCGGCGCTCTGCACAACCGCGCTCTCCCGACGCGCGTCCTGAAGCTCTCTCAGCAAGCTTCGGTACAGTCCAACCAGCCGAGAGTGTTTTCGGTCTTGCCGGATGGCTTGTATTCCGCCCCCAGTGGGCGTTGCCAGCCCATCGTGCTGATCTGATCGAAAACATAGCGGTAGTCGATTTCGCCATGATCGGGCGGACCCCGGTCCGGAACAGCGGCGAACTGGATATGCCCGACTTGCGGCAGCAGGGCGCGAAGCCGGGTCACGATGTCTCCCTCCATGCGGCCCACGTGATAGCAGTCGAACATGAGCTTGACGCCGGGCAAGTCCAACTCGGACAGCAGCGCGGCCGCCTGATCGGTCGTCTTCAGGAAATATCCCGGGGCGTCATGCCGGTTGAGCGGTTCGATGAGAAGCGTGATCGGAGCAGGGCAGCTGCGGCGGGCGTAGCGCAGATTGTCGAGGAAGGTCTTTTTCGCGTCCGGACCATCGGCAAAGCCCGCCATGACATGGATCGCCTGCGCCCCGATGGCGTCCGCGTAGGCAATGGCCTTGTCGATGGCGGCCCGTGCATCGCGGTCGCGACCCGGCAGCGCCGAGAGACCGTTCTCGCCGGGGCCACCGCGCAACGTGTTCAGGCCAAGCATCGGGAGCCCGGTTTCGGCAAGGGCGTCGCTGACCTCGGTTGATGGAAACTCATAGGGCCAGTGGCATTCCACCGCATCGAAACCCGCCGCCTTCGCGGCGCGAATGGCATCTGGCAGGGGGCGGTCATTCCAGAGAAAGCCGAGGTTGGCGGAAAATTTCATCCGTCCCACTCCACATCGAACTGCGTAACTACCGCCCTCACTTCTGCCTCGGTCAGGGCGTGCGGATTGCAGCCCCTTGTCACCATCGCGAGCCTCGCGTTTTCCTCTAGCTCTTCGATGGCGTTGCAGGCGGCCTCCACGTCCTTGCCTGCCACCACCGGACCGTGGTTCGCCAGCATCACGGCGGTGCGTTTGCCCGCAAGGCCGCGCACCGCTTCGCCCATGGCAGGATCGCCGGGCAGGAAGAAAGGCAGAAGCTTGACCCGGCCCAGCTTCATGATCCCATAGGGTGTCAGCGGCGGCAGGAAGTCGTCCCGGTCAACGTCGGGCATCATAGAAAGCGCGACGGCGTGCGTCGAATGCAGGTGGACGACGGCCCCCGCCGTGGAACGCGTTTCGTAGAAAGCGGAGTGGAGCGGCATTTCCTTGGTGGGGGGATCCCCGTCGACAAGCCGCCCTTCCGCGTCGAAGCGGCTGAGCCGTCCGGGATCGAGACGACCAAAGCTTGTCCCGGTGGGGGAGACAAGTAGACCGCCGTCCTCCGTCCGGGCGGAGATGTTGCCGGTGCTGCCATGGGTCAGCCCACGGTCAAAGAGCGACTTGGCCAGAAGGCAGATCTGTTCACGGAGGGCGGCCTCGTGTGTCATAACACCTCCAGGGCTTCGGTAAAGAATTGCTGCGATCCGAAGTTGCCCGACTTCAGAGCCAGGGCGATCCTGTGTCCGCAGCTGTCGCAGAAGGTCCAGGGAACGCCCGGTGCGATCTCGCGGCCGATCTCGAGCCGGTCTACCCCAAGCGCCTGGGTCACGGCCCCCGATGTCTCTCCCCCGGCGACGACAAAGCGCCGGGCACCCGCGTCGCGAGCCGCGACAGCGCAGGCGGCCAGTGCTTTTTCCACCAAAGCGCCCGCGCGGGCCTGTCCCAGTTTTTCCTGTGCGGCCTTTACCTCGACGGGTTCGGCGGTGGCATAGACCAGCGGGGCCTTCGCAAGGTCCTGTTCCGCTACCCAGCCAAGTGCCGCGTCCGGTCCGGCATCGGCCAGCGAGAGGGGGTCGACCTTGAGCGCCGGCGCGCCGGTTTCCAAGTAACGGGCGACTTGCCTGTTGGTCATGGCGGAACAACTGCCCGACAGCAGGATGGACTTGTCGGTTGTTTCAGGCACCTCGGCGCTCGGCACATCTGAGCTAAGCACGTCATCCGCGCGGTAGAGTGCCGGAAGCGGCATCGCCAATGCGCTGCCCCCGGTGATCAGCGGCATGTCGCGGCAGGCGCGCGCGATGGTTTCCAGATCGGCGTTCGCGACCGCGTCCACGACGACATGCGCCACCCCCTCGGTCTGCAACGCCGCCAGTGCCTTTTGCACGGCTTTTGCTCCTTCGGCGACGCAACTGCGGTCGATCAGGCCGACGGGTTTCGTGACCTGCGGCTCAAGCAGCCGCATGAGGTTGGAGTCCCGCATCGGTGTGAGCGGATGATCTTTCATCGGGCTCTCGGCAAGCGGCTGGCGTCCGACAAAGAGGTTGCCCATGTAGACCGAGCGGCCATTCTCGGGAAAGGCGGGGCAATAGATCGTCTGCACGGTGCCGAGGTCCGCCATCAGCGCCTCCGCGACCGGGCCGATATTTCCTTGGGGCGTGGAATCGAAGGTCGAGCAGTACTTCCAGAAAAACCGTTCGGCCCCAGCGCTGCGCAGCCAGTCGAGTGCTGCGCGGCAGTCGGCGACGGCTTCGGCAACCGGGGCCGTCCTGCACTTGAGCGCGATGACCTCGAAGGGTGCCGTGTCTGCCGGTGGCTCCGTCGGCACCCCGATCCGCAGAGACACCCGGACGCCGGAACGCGCCAGCAGCCCCGCCAGATCGGTGGCTCCGGTAAAGTCGTCGGCGATGCAGCCCAGTACGGTCGTCATTCAGTCTGCCCCGGCAGCGTGAGGCCAGCGTTCCGCGCGTAGACCTTGGCAATCGCGGCGTCGTCCTCCGGCCCGAGCCCCATCCCGACCGCGACCATGTACTGCTGAAGTGCGGTTGCGGTGATGGGAGCAGAGAAACCCGCCGATTTCGCGACATCCAGAACGATGCCAAGGTCCTTCGGCCAGATGTTGATCTGGCTTTTCGGGGTGTAGTCGCCATCGACGATATGCGGCGCACGGTTCTCCAGTATCCAGCTTGTGCCCGCGCATTTCGAGATCACCTCGACAAAAGTTTGCGGCGAGACACCCTGCGTCATGCCAAAGGTCAGCGCTTCGGCCATGGCAGCGATATGCACCCCGGCGAGAAGCTGGTTGACGGCTTTCATGGCGGACCCTGGTCCGGCCTCATGTCCCAGTTCGAAAACGGTCTCGGCGATGGCATCCAGCACCGGGCGAGACGCCGCGAAGGCTTCTGCGGTTCCTGCTGCCATGATCGACAGCTTGCCCTGCGCTGCCTTGGCCGCGCCGCCCGAGATGGGGGCGTCGAGATATTGCACGCCAACTTCGGCACAGCGCGCCGCCATCTCGCGGGCAAAGGCCGGGGGCACGGTAGCGCAACTGATGACCACAGAACCTTTCGGCATGGAGGCTACCTTTCCGGCTTCACCGAAAAGCACGGCTTCGGTCTGGGCGGCGTTCAGCACCACCACGAGCAGGGCGTCGAGGTCGGCAGGAAGATCACCGGGCTGACCGCCCGCAGTTTGGAAACGTGCGACGGCCTCCGCATTGATGTCCAGGCCCCAGGTCAGATGCCCGGCCCGCAGACAGGACATGGCCATTCCGTACCCCATTGATCCAAGGCCGATGACAGCGGTCTTTGTCTGTTGCGCCATTGTGTTCCCTTCGAGATGCGGGTGAGCCGTCGCCCGCCGGGATTCAGACTGCGCTTTCCACGACGCGAATGCCAGAGGGAGTTGTCGTCTTGAGCCGGAAAGGGGGGCGACCTTTCGTCTCCGAGAGAACGCTGGCTGCGCGTTCTCTCGTTTACAGGTCACAGATCGGGGCGGACTTGCCCTCAGGCTGCGCGGGGCTCTCCGAGGTAGATTTTCTGGATGTCCACGAACGGCCCATCGGTCAATCTGGCGCTGATCTTGCTCCACTCGTCGCGGTTTGCGGCGATGTCGTCGTAGAGCACACGATCGGCGCTCATTTCCTGTTCGATCGCCTCGCTAGCCGTTTCCATCCAGGCAAAGCTCAGCCGGTCCTCCGTCACACTTGTCATGCGCAGTTCCATGCCTTCGGCAAGTGGCGCTTCCGGCATCCGGCGCAACAGGTCGAGTTTCAGCATCTCAAGCACCACGTCGTCGAGGCCGTGTTCCCGCGCGAGGATTTTTTCCCGGATGGCGGGCCAGCCAAAGGTAAGTCGCACGTCGAGACCGTCGCCCACGTCCCGGGCGGCCTTGGGGGCCTTCGACCCGTAACACTGGTCGAAGAGCAGGCTCACGCCGTCCTCGACCTCAATATACTGAGAAACCTGATTGGCAGGCAGGCCGGCAATCCACTGTCCGCGTCCGGCATCGAGATAGTTGAAATTCGGCTGCAGCCGCAGGGCGTGGCCGCAATTGCCGCAGGACACGTCCTGAAAACTGTCGTGAAGGATATCCTCGCGGAAATCGGGGCGCCGGTCGGCGTTGACCGAGCCGACTGCATCCATCGTGATGAGCGTTTCACACTCGCGGCATACAATATTGAGAGGTGCAAACAGAGACATGGGTATCTCCTTTTTCTGAAATGACGTTCAAGACTACAGTGTCGCGAGCCAAGTTGCCGCCGGGTGCGACGGCTTCATCTTGCCCACGTGGTAGGCGGCATAGAGTTCCGAGAACCATTCGCCCGGCGCCCGGAACTGATAGCCCGTCATCCCCTGTTTGCGTGCCTTGAGCTTGTAGCTCATCCATCGGGAGTCGTAGCTTTCCTGATAAACCACGCCGTCGATCTCGATGCGTTCGGCCTGGGAATTGCTGTTCCAGGGGGCCGTGGCCTTGCGGGCAAGCGCGACATGGGCGGTGACCTTGGCGCGGCGCTGTTCCCATTCCTCGTCCGAGCAGGTCTCGGTTGCAGGCTTTTCGGCCGCCGCCGGGACGCTGCTGCTCATCATCAGAACTTCGATATATCCCTGATCGTACCCGAATTTGTCGGCAAAGACCTTGGCGGGGATGCCCACGTCCCTGTCGTAGATGGTCCAGCCGCCGTGATCGTCCTTGCCCTGGTTCTTGTCCATGTACCCGTGCTTGTCATCGACGGCATGGCCGACCTCGTGCAGGGTGTTCCAGCTGAAGCGGTTGACCGGTTCCATGTCGACGGGTTTGCATTCCTCGTCCTGCCCACCGACCTCGAAATCACGGCCGAACCCGTAGGTGCCGCTGAATTCGTCCTGACCCTCGTTCATGGTAATCCGCTTACCGCCGAAAGCGGAGCCGCTGGCGTTGGAGCTGTTGAAGATGAGCAGGTTGTCGTTTTCGGTCGTGTGGCTTTTGGGAAGGTCCGACATGAGCTGGTAGAACCGCTTGATCTCGGGACCGGCAAGGGTTCCGTCGGCCTGGTCGAAATCCGGATCGCCCGGATTCAGCCCCTTGCGCATGTTCTTGAGCGTGCAGCCGAAACGCGCCTCGAAGGCCACGCGCAGAACGGCGCGCTGCGCGTCCGGTTCCAGCTGGTCGATGATCGCATCCAGTTCGGCATCGCCACCGGGGCGGGCGAGGATCGCCTTGACATCGTCGGTCGAGGGCGGGTCGTTCTTGCGCATGTCGGCCAGCACCCTGGCGCTGACACCCAAGGCGCGCACCTCTTCGAGAAGCGTCAGCGCGTCCTCGATCTTGTGCTCCTCGGCCTTCTTCGCGGCCTCGTCGAGCTTGGCATGCATCGCTTCGATGTTGGGGCGGATCGCATAGCTGTGCTCGTGCTTTTCGAGGACCTCGACATAGGGTTCGACCGCGGCGTCGGTACGTGTCGTGAGGTACTTGCCATAGCCATCGGCAAGCGCCTCGATCTCGATCAGCCGGGCGATATGGCCGTCGAGCTTGGTCGCCTCGGCGATATGGTCGCCGCTTGCCTTGGCATCTGTCAGCACCTTCGCCACCTCGGTCTCGACCGGGGTGAGCACGGGGCTGATGTAGGCTGATTGCGCATGTGCCTTGAGCGCGGTGATCCGGGCGGTGGCGCGGGTCACGGATTGCTCGAGCATGCGGTACTGGCTCATCTTCTCGTCTGCGGCCTCGCAGGCGGCGATGGCCGCCTTGAGCGCGGCCTTGGCACCGCCACCGCCCGCGCTGGCCTTGGCCAGCTCGGCGTTTGCAGTCGCCAGATCTGCCTTGGCGGCGTCGGCTTCCGGCCGCGCGGCGAGCTTGTCGACGACCTTCTGTGTGCCAAAGATGACAGCAGAGGGAAAGACGTCGGTATCCGCAAGCGTGTCGAGGGTGCCGGTGATGATCTGGAAGTTCGCGGCGTCGTCAGCGCTTTCGATCGCGCGTTCCGCGTCGGTCACGATTTCTTCCATCATCTTTTTGCCGGTATCGTAATCCTCTGCCGCCGCTGCCTTTTCGGCGGCGACGAACTTGGCGTCCAACCGGTTGATCATCGTCTGGATCGCGTTGGCCTCGTCGTGCGACTTGGCCTCGTCGATCTTTGCCTTGGCGGGAGCGCGTGCGGCGTCGAAAGGCGCAAAGCCGGTGGCGCGGGTCACCAGTGGCGGGCAGGCGGCCGTGATCTCGTCCGCTTCGATGCAGGCGCGGTGGTAGTTGTCGTGTTTCGGTCCAAGCTCCAGCGCCTTGGCATAGCGCGCCTCGAGCGCGGTCAGGTCGGCCTCGATGGCGGCGTTGCGCACCGAATCGGCCTTGTCGAGCTCGGTCTTTGCCGCGGCGCGCTTCGTCTCGAACTCCTGGGCACTCTTGAGCTGGTTCTTTGCCGCGATGAGCTTGATGGCCGGAGGTTTGATACTTTCCGTTGCCGCCGCGAAGTTGGGGTCGGACATGTGCTTGGTGAAAAGCTCGAGCAGCTTCTTGGCCTCTTCGACCTTTTCCTTGCACACCTCGACGCCTGCGACCTTCTTCCCTTCGACATTGGGAAGCTCCTGGTCGTACCACCTGTTCTTGCGGTCCACCGCCAGCAGACCCGAGGTAACCTCGGCACGGATCGGTCCGTCGAGCGCCGCGCCCGCCGCGGATTTCTTGGCCGCTTCGCGCATGTTCTTGGCGTTGATGTCCGTCTGGATGTCGGTAAGGTACTGGTTCAGCCGTTTGACCGTTTCGCGCATGAACGGAGCGATGGCGACGTTTGCGGGCTGATTCACATGCGCCTTGGTGCCTTTGATCGTGGCGATATCGGCCTTGACCTGCACGTAGCGCGCCGCGGCATCGGTCGCGGCATCGGTGATCACCCTCGCCTCGGTCAGCTTTTCCTCGGCGCCGATGATGTCGAGCCCTGGTGCTGCGGCGAGCGTTTCCGCCTTTGTGACCAGCGCCTTCGCCTCTGTGATATGCGCCTTTATGCAATCGTCGTCGTTGGCGGCGGGCAGGTCGGTGTCAACCAGTTGCTTGGCATCCGCCAGATGAGTCTGGAACGGGCCGAAGGCGATGACCTTCGGCAATAGCCCTTCGAGGATCGCGATGGCACTGTCGAGGCTCGTCCGCGCAGCACCGAAATCCGGCGGAGATTTGGTCGCGGCGGTATTGGCCGCGGCGGCGGGCGTGTCGGTCTTGGCGATCTCGGTGGCGAAGGCACCGGTCGTGTCGATCCCGGCTAGATGCGCGCGCATGTCGGTGAAAACCTTCTCTGCCTTCGCAAAATTGGCATCGATTCCGTCGAGAGCCTTGTCATCCTTCAGCTTGCCCATGGCCTCGGTCGCATCTGCGGCGGACTTTGCCTCGGCGGCGCGCTTCTTGGCTTCGGCAATGTTGAGAAGGGCACCGGCGTAGTCGCGCGAGACCGCCTGCTTGGCTGCGGTCGCGAGAATGGCGTCGGCCTGTTTCAGCGCATCTTCCGCACCTGCCTTTGACCGGAGCGGGTCGAGAACCAGCTTCAGCGCGGCAAGCTTGGTGGTGTAGCTCTCGCAATCGTCGGCGCGCTTTTTCATGGTGGTCCACTGCTTGCTCAGCACCTGCATCAGCGCGGTGGCGACAGTGAACCGTTTGAGCTTGGCCTCGTTTTCGGCCTTGACCAGCGTCCCATCCATTTCGAGATAGTATTCCTCTACACCGGCACGGCCCTTATGGGTCTTGAGGGACTCAAGGTTGGTCTTGAAGGCGTTCAGTTCCTTCAGGTAGTCGGGAATGGCTTTGACCAAGGGCAGAAAATATCTGTACTCCTTCATCTTCTGAAGGCCGAACTGGTCACAGCTGACTCGATAGTCGCCCGTCTTTTCCACCTTGTTGTCGGCGAAGACCTTTCGGAAGGCGGCAAGCTCCGGCTCCATCAGCGCGCGGTCGTCCGCGGTCAGGCCGTCGATCGAGGTAAAGAGGGCGTTGAGGTCCCCAAGACGGGTATCGTAGCTTCGTTTCTTGGAGCGCAGCGCTAGCATCTCGATGTAGATCGGCGGTATCTTGTCGAGCTTCTTGACGGCGTCGTCATACTTGTCTGCCGCGGCATCGGTGGCCGCGTCGTTGAGCAGGGTTGTGATCTGTCCGGCCATGGCGTCGATGGAGGCCACGTTGATTGCGGCCAGCGCCGATGAATGGGCTTCGCGTGCCACGCGCGATGCGAGCACGGCCTTGTAATGCGCGCAGCCGTCGGCCAGTTTCTCCACCTCCCCGCATAGAGCGGGCAGGGGTTTGAGCCCGGCGATGGCGCCCTTGAAATCCTGGGCGAGCGCCTTGGTCTTGGCAGCGTCGCGCTTGGTCTTGATGTCGGTGACCTTGGGGGCGATCTCGGGCTCCGTCGCCTGTTTGTGGTGCTCCAACGTCATCAGCTCGACTTCGAAAAGCTCCAGCGCCTTGGCGTAATCTTTCTTGAGCGTGGTCTTGGTGTTGATTTCGTTGACGAGCTTGGCGACGTCCTTAAGGAGCTGATCGAGCTTCGCGGTTTCGACCGGTTTCGTGCCGTCCTTCATCTCGGTCATGGCGGTCTTGATCCGGCCGCTTTCCGTCGTCCAGGCGGCCGGTGTAACTTCGCCAGAGCCCGAAAGGATCGCCATGTATGCGGTCACCAGCTTGTCGATTTCCGTCAGCTCCGCTTCGACCCGCTTTAGTTTGGCGGCGTCATCGCCGCTGAGATCGGCGCTTACCGCAGGGGGCGGATCGCTGAGCGCGAGGTCGGCGACCAGCGCGTCGTCAGGGTCACCGACATCGGCATCGGCTTCGGCGGCGCCGACACCTGGCGCGGGCGTTGCGGTGCCGTCACCCGGGGCTGCGTCGGCAGCCGGGGGTGCGGCAGCCGGTGCGGCCGGTTCGGGATCGCCTGCGAGGGCCTCCTCGAGAACCTCCTCGCGCTGGGGTGCCTCGTCGCCCGCGCTGGCCTCGGCGGCTGGCTGCGCCTGCGGCTGGGCCTTGGCCGCTGGCGCGGCGTTGGCGTTTTCACGGATCAGCTTGACCAGCATGGGAAGCGTCTTGAGCGCCGTGGCGAAATCGGGGTTGGCGCCTTGCGCCTTTTGCTGGGCAAGCGCCCACACCGCTTCGATCTTCTTCGAGAGCGCGGTGCCCTTGGTGATCGCCTCTTCGACGTGCCGGGCGATCTTGCCCGAGGCTTCGGTCCATTTGGCGGCATCGGCAGAGCTGTCCTCGGCCTTCTGCTTTTCGCGCGCTGCGCTCAGCTTGGTTTCCGCCTCAGCCGCCTTTTTCAGGCCCTCGGTGGGGTTCTCTTCGCCGGTCTTCAGTGTCTGTTGCCAGAGCGCTTCGATCGCCTTGGCGTATTTGCCGCCCTCCTTGACGAATGCCGCGACCAGGGTGCCGATGCGCAGCTGTTCCTGGGTCCATTCGTCCTGATTGGGGTCGGCAGCGTCCGCACTGGACGCTTCTGCCGCCGCAGCCGGTTGGGCCGCGGGTTCCTGCGCTTGGCTGGCGGGCTGAGTCGCGGCTTCGTCAGCCTCGTCGGCGTCCTCATCGTCAGTGGCGGTTGCCCCATCCGGCAGAACGATGATGATGTTCATCGGCAGACCGGCTGCCTTGAACATGTCCCGCGCCTTCCGCTGTAGCCCCGCAGGCATGTCACTGACCAGTTTCAGCGTCAGATCGCGTCCATCGACCGCCATCGTCCCGCAAGTGAACTTGTTGGTTTCGCCTTCTTTTTTGACGATCCGGCCCAAGGCTTCGGCGGCCTTCGACTTGTGACACATCAGCAGGGTTGTTTCGGGCGTCTTGCCCAGGCAAAGCCCGAAATTGAGCTCGCGCTTGCGCGCCAGTCCAACGTCGGCCTTCAATTCGTCGATCTTTTTCTTATCCATTGCAGGCATGGAAATTATCCCCGGTTTCAAAAAAAGTTTGTGTAAAAAACACCTCAAGTTTTGCAGCGAGGCGCGTTTTTTGCAACAAATTTGACGGTTTCAAGCGTTTTTTGGGGTTTCGGCCAAACCGGTCGATTGACCGGAAGCCAAGGACCGGCGATGCTGCGGCCACTGCCTTTCCCAGTGGAGGGACAAGTGCCGTTTGCAAATTTTGCTTTGATTTTCGTGATCTGCAGCGCGTTTATGTCTGCCTCTTTGGGGCTGGCATCGGCATTGGCCGACGCGACCTCTGGGTCAGATGTGGTGAAGGGGGAGGGATTGGTATTGGCTGGTGAGAAAGAGAACGGCAAGGGCGCCTTGCTTGGCCAGTGGACGGTGACGCGCATCGCCTTCAACGAGCTTCCCGATGATGTGGAGATCTCGCTTGCCTTCGGCGAACTGGGCTTCGAGGCGCATGTCTGTAACCGGATCAGGGGCAGCTACGAGGTCGCGGACAGAAGCCTGTCCTTCGGGATGATGTCGGTCGATAACCGAGAATGCGATGCGCATGTAATGGAGGCGGAACGCAATTTCCTCTTTTCATTCGAACGGGCGAACGCCTTCGACATCGACGCCGACGGCATCCTGCACCTGATGTCTGCGGACACGGAGCTGGTTACCGCCAGGCGCCGGGAGTGATCGTGCTCATTTCCCTCGGGAGGCGCAAAGAGGACCATAGAATCCGGTCCGGCAAAACGCGCGACGGAAATGAAGTCCTCGTCAGATCACCGCAGAAATCGCGGTTTCCAGCTTTTCCACAAGTTCGTCAAGCTGCTCATCCTCAATGATGAAGGGTGGTGCCAGCAGGATGTGATCGCCGCGTTGTCCGTCAATGGTGCCTGACATCGGATAGCAGATCAGCCCCTCTGCAAAAGCCGCCTTTTTGATCTTGGCCGCAACGCCCCGTGAGGGGTCGAAGGGCTCCTTGCTGTCGCGGCCGGCAACGAGTTCGACCCCGCGGAAAAGGCCGCGCCCGCGCAGGTCGCCCACATGAGGGTGCTGACCAAAGCGACTGGCGAGCCTTTCGGACAGCGCGTCGCCCTGTTTGCGCACACGTGAGACAAGGTCTCTGTTGATGATCTCGCTCACCACCGCGTGCCCGCAGGCGGCGGCGGTCGGATGGCCGATGTAGGTGTGCCCGTGCTGGAAAAAGCCCGACCCCTGTTCGATGGTCTCGTAAATCTGCGACGTGCACAGCATCGCGCCGATCGGCTGGTATCCTGCACCGAGCCCCTTGGCGATGCAGGCGATGTCAGGGGCGATCCCGTCCTGTTCGCAGGCAAAGAGCGATCCCGTGCGACCCATTCCGCACATGACCTCGTCCAGGATCAGCAGCACGCCGTATTTGTCGCAGATCTCGCGGATGCGCTTGAAGTAGCCGGGTGCAGGGGCAAGGGCGCCAGCGGTCGCGCCGACGACGGGTTCGGCCATGAAGGCCATCACCGTGTCGGGGCCCAGCCGCAGGATTTCGTCCTCCAAAGCCTGTGCGGCACGCAGGCCGTATTCCTCGGGCGTCTCGTCGTCGCGCTTGAGGCGGTATTCGTAGCAGGGGTCGATATGGCTCACGTCCAGCAGGAGCGGCCCGAACTGCGCGCGGCGCCATTCGTTGCCGCCCGCGCTCAGCGCGCCGATAGTGTTTCCGTGATAGCTTTGCTTGCGGGCGATGATCTTGCCGCGCTTGGGTTCGCCCTTCTCCACCCAGTACTGACGCGCCAGTTTGATCGCCGCCTCGGTCGCCTCGGACCCGCCCGAGACGAGGTAGACGCGGTCAAGATCGCCGGGGGCATTCGAGATGAGCAGATCGGCCAGCGCCTCGGCAGGTTCGGAGGTGAAGAAACCCGTGTGAGCGAAGGCCACCTTGTCCAACTGCGCCTTGATCGCGTCGACCACGATCGCGTTGTTGTGACCGAGGCAGGAGACCGCTGCGCCGCCCGAGGCATCGAGGTACTGCTTGCCCGAGGCGTCGAACAGATAGCACCCCTCACCGCTGACTGCGACGGGTGGAGCCTGGCGGGTGTGACGTGGAAAGATATGTGACATTTTTCTCCCTTCGACCGTGCACTGGAACGAGGTCAAGACCATAGCATTACGTTGTGGTCCATTTTGCCGAGAGGCGCAGGCCAAGACAACCGGATAGTCTGACCTGGTCTTATTAAGAGCGGCCCTCAGGCGACATCGATCCAGGTCATCATGCCCGAGGCGGCATGCGAAAGCATATGGCAATGAAGGAGCCACTTGCCGGGATTGTCTGCGACGAAGACGACCTCACGCGCCTCGCCCCGTTGCATGAGCGTCGCATCACGCATCGCGCCAAGGTTGCCGTCAGGCGCGACTTCGTGGAAATGCATGCCGTGCAGATGCATCCCATGGGCAAACGCGGTGTCGTTGCGCATCCTAAGGCGCACCGTCTCGCCAAGGGACAGCTCCGCTAGCGGCGGCCCATCCATGCCGCCGACGGCTCCGTTGAAGGCCCAGAACTTGCCCGCTTGCGCCAGTTCCATCATCGACCTTGATTGTCCGCCCATCATGGCACCACGCATGCCACCCATTGCACCGCCTTCCATCACCAGATCAAGCTGGCGCGCCTCGGCGAGGTTCGGCATCTGGTGAGCATTGGGAGGCAGGGGGGCAGGCGGGGCGCGGCGGGCGCGGCTGGCCTCGCCCGTCACCTCGAAGGCCACCTGAGAGAATGGCTCGTCCCGGTCGAGATGCACGAGATGCGCGGCGCCTCCCACCTCCGTAATCACGTCGACGATCAGATCCAGACGTTGGGCAGGGGCCATCAGAAACGTTCCCTCGACCGCCTGTGGTGTCGCCAATGGCATACCGTCCTGCGCCACGATCCAGCCCTCGAACCCTTCCAGCGACAGCGGGAAAATCCGCGCATTCGACGCGTTGATCAGACGCAGGCGCAAGCGCGCGTTTCTCTGTGCGGGAAGGGCGAGGTTGTACCTGCCATTTGTCGTGATGTAATTCCCGAGCCGTCCCGCATGGCTCAGATCACGCATGGCGCCGAAACTATCGGCGATCTGTCCGGTCTCGGGATTGATCAGCCAGTCATCGAGGATCAGCACCTCTTCGCGGTCGATATCTAGCGGGTCGGGCTCCTCGATGATCAGCGCGCCATGCAGGCCGCGCGCGACCTGTTCGAAGGACCGGTTATGCGCGTGATACCAATAGGTGCCCGCGTCCGGAACCGCGAAGTCATAATCGAAGTCTTCGCCGGGGATCACGGCTGCCTGCGTCAGCCCCGCGACGCCGTCCATCGCGTTGTCGATCCGGATGCCGTGCCAGTGGGTCGAGGTGGGCGAGGGCAGGGCGTTGACCAGCCGCCGCTGGACACGCGCACCTTGCGTCACTCTGATTTCGGGCCCCGGCGCGCTGCCGGAAAACCCCCAGATCGAAGTGCGGCCGTATTGCTCGGGCAGTAGGTGGATGTCGGCGACCCGCGCCTCCAGCATCTCAAAGGCCGAAGCCCCCGCGCGAGAAGGCCCAAGGGCGGCGAGTGCGGATCCTGCGGCGATGAATTCTCGGCGGTTCAATCGGGTCATCATCCTCGCCTTCTTGTCTGTGGTGGCGCTCTTTGCACCGGTGCTGGGAACCGGCCTTCGTTGTGGGCAAAAGTAGTCCATGTCTGTTCCGGTTTCCATCGGTATCGTTACCCGAGTGCTCTCCTGGCACCCCCGGATTTTGGGCTAACGCTAAGGCCCCGCGGACGTGGCCGCAATCGGCGGCTATTCCTATCTGGAACGCGAACTTCTAAGAAGGCTGTAATCGCAGGAGCAGCCGCTACAGGGCGCGGCCCGCACAACAAACCGCCAGCCGCGCTGGCCGCACGGGAAAGGACATTTGATGGATCTGCAACTCAACGGCAAACACGTCCTGGTCACCGGTGCCTCGAAGGGGATCGGACGCGCCATTGCGCTGGCGTTCTCGGCAGAGGGCGCGAAGCTGACGCTCGCCGCCCGATCGCAGGATGGTCTGCAAGCCGTGATCGACGAGATCGCATCGCTTGGTGCGGAGGCGGACTTCATCGTCGCCGACCTCAGCACCGAGGCGGATCGCGAAAAGCTGATCGCCGCGCGTCCCGACATCGATATCCTCGTCAACAATGCGGGCGCCATCAAGGCAGGACCCGCCACGGCGGTCACCATGCAGGACTGGCGCGACGGTTTCGAGCTCAAAGTCTGGGGGTACATCCACCTCACGCTGGGATTCCTGCCCAAGATGCGCGCGCGGGGCGCGGGGACGATCATCAACATCATCGGCATGGGCGGGCGTGCCACGCGGCCATCCTACGTGATCGGCGCTGCCGGGAATGCGGCGTTGATCGGTTTCACGCAGGCCATGGGCGCGACCAGTCCGGACGATCAGGTCCGGGTCTTCGGGATCAACCCTTCACCCACGCTCACCGACCGGATGGTCACCCGCTTTCGCGGGGAGGCTGAGCGCGAACTGGGCGATGCGGAACGCTGGGAAGAGATGGTGGGCAAGGTCGATTTTCCCTTCGGTCGCCCGAAGAGCGCCGAGGAGGTGGCGTCGCTCACGGTGATGCTGGCCTCTCCACGCGTGCATTACCTGTCCGGCACCGTCGTCGACATGGACGGCGGCGGGCAATGGCGGGGGTAGGCAAAGCCCGTTCAGCGCGCTGGCGAACGGGGGTTTCCATCATCTCCGAATGATGCTTCTGTGCGGTAAGACCTCACCAGAAGGCACGGCGCGGCAGCACATGAGCAGGATTTGAAATGACCCGGCCAGACGGCATCGTCACGCACGGGCGCCCTCGAAATCGGAGGGGCAGCCCGTGACCTTCTCCGACAGGCTCGCGACCTTCCTTTTCGAACGCAACCGACTGCTGATGATCTGCCTGGTGGCCGTGATGGTGTTCCTTGCAAGCGGAATTCCACGCATCCAGTTCTCCGGTGACAACCGGGCCTTTTTCGGGACCGGGAACCAGGAGTTTGTCGATCTCAAAGAGATCGAGCAGACCTATACCACCCCCACCTTGCTGTTGCTCATGCTCAAGCCGCCCGAGGGCACGGCGTTCGAGGCAGAAACGCTTTCCGCTCTCGTTGCGATGGCCGAGGATGCCTGGCGGATGCCCTATGTCCTCCGGGTCGATCTGGCGACCAACCAGATGCACAGCTACGCCGAGGGCGACGAGGTTCTGGTGGAACCGATGCTGGACGAATTCGCCGAGATCACTCCCGAGGCTGCGGCGCGGTTCCGCGATCTCGCGCTTGCGTCCGATGACCTGCGCAATCGGCTGCTGTCCGAGGATGGCAGCGCCTTTGGGATGTCCATCCGGGTCGTCCTGCCCGAAGGTGAACCGGAGGCACGCGAGGCGGTCGAGGACTATCTCGCGAACATGCGCGCGGGCTGGCAGGCCAGTTATCCCGATTGGGAGATCCGGGCGACGGGTGGACTGCTGGGCAACAACCTGCTGCAGCGGGTCGCGCGGGAAGATATTCGGGAACTTGTCCCCTACGCCTTCGTGGCCGTGGTGACTGTGTTCATCCTCGCAACGGGTTCGCTCGTGAGTGTGTTCGCGTCGGTCCTTGCGATCTTGTGCACGACGCTCGGCACGTTCGGCTTTGCCGGGTGGTCGGGCATGGAGTTGACCGCGGGCACCGCGATCGCGCCGCTTGCCGTGATGGTGCTGGTTTCCACCAGTTGCGTACATATCACCCTTGCGGCGATCAGGCTTCACTAGCAAGGGCAGAGCGATGAGCCGTTTCGGGCGTCCATTTCCAAGAACCTCGCCCCCGTCGCCATCAGTCACCTGACGACAGGGCTCGGATTTCTGTGTCTGAATTTCGCGCCCTCTCCGCCGCTTGCGAACATGGGCAACATCGTCGCTTTCGGGCTGCTTTATGGTCTGGTCGTCGTCTTTATCCTGCTGATCGCAATCCTGGCCAAAAGACCGCCGACAAGGGCGGGCAGGCTCATGGTATCGGGCGAAGCGATGCGCAGGTTCTCGGGCTGGGTGATCCGGCAGCGGCGGATGATCTTCGTCCTGTTCCCGGTGCTGGCCCTAGGCGCCGTTCTGGGCATCCGGAACATCGAATACGATGACAACGTCATCCGCTACTTCGATGATCGCTATCCGTTGAGACAGGATTCCGAAGCCATCGAAAGCGGGCTGACCGGGCTGGAAGCCCTGCAATTCTCGTTCAGCGCACCCGATGGCGCGAGCGTTTTCGATCCCGTCTTTTTGCGCAGCGTCGACCGCTTTGCAAAGTGGATCGATAACCAGCCCGAGGTCGTCTCGGTTGCCGCGCTTACCAGTATTCTGCGCGATCTGAACCGCAATATGAGCGGCGACGGCGGCGATCCGGACGGGGTGGCAGACACCCAGGCCGCGAACGCGCAACTGATGATGTTCTACGAGCTGTCGCTGCCCGTCGGGATGGACCTAAATATCCTGATGGACGTGGACCGAACACAGACCCTTGTGACCGCGACCGTGCGCGCCGGCCGCAGTGAGGAACTGCGCGATCTCGCGAGGCGGGCGGATGCCTGGATCGCCGAGAACGAACCCACCCTGTCGGCCCATGCCTCGGGTGCCGCAATCGCCTTCGCGCGGATATCCGAGCGTAACAACGAGCAGATGATCTGGGGATTCCTGACGGCGCTGGGTCTGGTTTCGGCCACGATGATCGTGACCCTTCGCAGCATCCGACATGGCTTGTTGAGCTTGGTGCCGAACCTGTTGCCAGCCCTTCTGGGCTTTGGTTTCTGGGGGTGGACGCTCGGGGACGTCAACCTCGGCTCTACGGTGGTGACAACGATGACCTTCGGCATCGTCGTTGACGACACCGTGCACTTCCTCATGCACTACCTCGCCTGCCGGCGCCGGGGGCATGACGTCGAGGGGGCCCTGGCCGACACCTTCGCGGTCGTGGGATCGGCGATTATCCTGACGTCGGTTGCCTTGATCATGGGCTTTGCTATCCTCATCACATCCGGGTTTGCGATCAACCAGCATATCGGTCTGCTGACCGCGGTGGTGATCGTCTTCGCCCTGATATGCGATCTGCTCCTGTTGCCAGCCCTCCTAACCCTTTCGAGAAAGAGAGAATGACCATGTTGAAACGTCGCGAAATTCTGGCTGGTGCTGCCGGTCTTGCCCTGTTCGGCGGACGTGCAGCCCGCGCCGAGACCGCGCGGGAAAGAGGCCTGCGCATCGCGACCGATGCCTCGAACCGGCGTGGCGGCTACAGGGACATCTCCGCCACCGGCGAGATGGTGCTGCGCACGGCCAGCAACCAGACCTCGAACAGGCGTTTCGATGCCTCCTGGATCGATGCCGGCAGGAACGACTCCCGCTCCCTCCTGATCTTCCGGTGGCCCGGCGACATACGCAACACCGCCCTTCTGACCCACGCCTATCCCACCAAGACGGACGACCAGTGGCTTTTCCTGCCCGCGATGGAACGGGTGCGGCGGATCAGGGGTTCCGGGCGGTCGGGGTCATTCGTGGGCAGCGAATTCGCCTTTGAGGACATGGTCGATCAGGAGGTGGCGAAGTTCGATCACATCTGGATCGCCGACGAGCGCTGCCCCGGCAGCGGAACGTGCCACGTGATCGACATGATCCCGAGAAGTCCCTCCGGCTACAGCAGGCAGCGCGTCTGGCTCGACACCAAGGAGCTTCGGCTGCAAAGGGTGCAATACTTCTACCGGGGTGGCGCGCACCTCAAGACCCTGACGGTCGGCAAGTATCGGCTGTACAACAATCGGTTCTGGCGCGCGGGCCAGATGGTGATGGAGAACCACCTCACGGGTGCCGGGACGACGTTGAACTGGAAGGACTACGTCTTTGACCGGGGGCTAAACGCGAATGCTTTTACCGTCAACGCCCTACGCCGGATCAACTGAGGCGTCCGGGCAAGGTGTTGCGCTGAGGGCATGCCTGCCCCGGCGATCCGCGCGGCCGGGCAGCCTCACCTGTCGTATCGCCCAGAATTGGCATAAACTGGGAATTTTAGTGAAACCCTTTTTCGCAAAACGTGTCCGAGGTCTCCCTATGAAGACGGTAATGAAATCCTCGCTGGCGCTCATGGCCCTTGCAGGGCCTCTGGCTGCGCAGGACAGCGAGGCGTCGATCTCCGGCCGGGTCGATCTCGGGTTTCGGTATTATTTCGACGACGGCCTCTATGCGGACCAGACCGATGCCGGCGCCTATCCTTTCCTCGGCTTCGGGCTCAACGGGTCGCTGCCTGTCGGCGACGGGCAGATCGTGCTGCAATTCGAAGGCCTGACCGACGATGAGAACGACCGGTCGGTCCTGAACGTTCAGAAGGCCTACTTCACACAGAGCTTCGACACCTGGGACCTTGTGGCCGGGGTCAACGTTGAGAACTGGGGCGTCAGCGCGGGCAGGACGCTTGTCAACGTGCTGAATGCCCGCGATCAGGCCAATACAGTTGGGGGTGGCGAGCTGATCGGATCGCCGATGGTGAATGCGAATTTCTTCACCGGCTACGGCACCCTCAGTGCCTACGTGGTCGATGGCACCGTCTGGGATCACTTCGGCGGCCGCGCCTCGCGCCAGCGTGGCCCGCTTTTCACCGACGACGCGCTGACTGCCTACGAGAACGAGCGCGGAGCGGATATCGCGCTGCGCTATGCCAACAATTTCAGCCTGGGCGAGGGGGCGGTCGATCTGGGGTTCTACGTCTTCAAGGGCGCGTCGCGCGAGGCGGTCAGCCTTCTGGGCTGCGCAACGACCTCGGGTCCCGTCACGGCAGAAGTCTGCAACCAGATCACCAATGATATCCGCGCGGACTACGAGGCGGACGGCAGCCTGCTGCGGAGCGAACAGGAAGTCGCCGATTACCTCGTCTCGAATTACGGTGTGCCCGTCGCATTGGAAGGAGAAGAGGTTCTGGCGATCGCGCCCTACTATCAGGACATTCGCCAGGTCGGTCTGACCACTGTCTATGCCCGTGGGGATACGCAGTTCCGGTTCGAGGGATTCCTGCGTGACACCGAGCAGGAAAGCTTTACCGCCGGGATCGTCGGCGGAGATCATACTTTCTTCGATGTCGGTGGCAGTTCGGGCAATCTCGTGCTCGCGCTTGAATACCATTTTGACAACAGAAGCGACCGGCAGCCGATCAGTATCTACGATGACGACCTGTTCTTCGGGTTCAACTTCAGCGCCAACGACGCAAACGACACGCGCGCGGAGTTCGGTGTTTTCCATGACGTGAATACGCAGGGCAGGCTCTATTCGCTGGAGTTCTCGCGCCGGTTCGGGGACCGGGTACGCGCCTCGATCCGGGCCAGCCACGTGGAGAGTTCGGACGCGACCGATCCGTTGACGGCGGTCGACGGAGACACCTTCGTAGACTTTACGCTTTCGACGTTCTTCTAGGACCGGGGGACAAGTCGAGCGGCGTCCCTGCGGGCGTGGCTCAGGCCGCCGCCTTGAGCTTCATGACCTCCTTGCGCAGGACGGTGGCCTGTTTCATTTCGCTCTTCATTTCCTTCATCGCCTTCTTCAGCAGTTTTCGCGCCTTGTTCACTGCGTCATTCGCGCGGGTGACTTCGGCGATCCATGAGAACATCAATTGCAGGGCGCTCTTGAAGTTCGAGATGATGGTCAGCACCGTGCCGAGAACGTCGAGCTGTTTCACCATCTCGATGATCTGCGCGTAAATCTCTTTCAGCATCTTGATGTATTTGATGAAGAGCTTCTTCAGGGTGCCGAGGATCTTGTTCGGGTCGGCTGCTTTTCGGATCAGTTCAATGATCTTCTTGCCGAGGCGTAGCGCGGCCTTGAGCAGGTTGGGGATGCGGGACAGGAGACCCTGAACCATGTTTGCGGCCTGAAGGAACTTGTCGATAACCGATTTGCCGACCACTGTGGCGATTTGCTTGGCCACGGCCACCAGCTTCTTCATGAAAGAGACCAGCGCCTTCAGGGATGAGGCGACCCTTTTGAAGATCACTTTCCACAATTGGGTCAGGCGTGACTGGTACTTGTCGACGGCTTCGAGGTATTTCTTGGTGGGATCGTTTTCCGTGCCCATGGCAGGTCTCCGTTTCTATCTGGTAGGGGTCAGGCCGCAAGGCGGCAGCCGGAGGGCAAAAATAAAATTCACATAATCAATGTGGGCACGGTACCGCTAAAAGCGTCATTTTTCAAGCAACGCGGGGTTGAGCCGCTTTTCGAAACGCTGGCAACACACGCTGATCTTGGTAGCCTGAGCGCATGAAACCCAGCGCGATTTCTCTGGTTTTGGGGGGCATGCTGCTCCTCTTGCCCGTTGTCTTACCAGCGCCCGAAAGGCTTTCCGGCAGCGCATGGCTTGCCGCCGGCCTTGCGGCGGCCATGGCGCTTTGGTGGGTGACAGAGGCTTTGCCGCTGGCAGCGACCGCACTCTTGCCGCTTGCCTACGCACCGCTCGTTGGAATCGCGCAGATCGAAGAGGTTGCGGGTGCCTACGGCGATCCGCTGATCGTTCTCTTCCTCGGCGGTTTCCTGATCGCTCGGGCAATCGAGCGCTCGGGGCTGCACCGTCGCCTGTCTGCGGCCCTGCTTGCCATTGCGGGCACCAGCCCGCGTCGATGCCTTGGGGCGATCATGCTCGGTACAGCGTTCTTGAGCCTCTGGATCAGCAACACCGCTTCGGCCATGGTGATGGCGCCGATTGCTGCAGCGCTCGCTGCCTCTCAGGAAACACATTCGCGCTTTCCAACCGCGTTGATGCTGGGCGTGGCGTTTTCGGCGACGATCGGCGGCATGGGGTCGCTGATCGGCACACCCCCCAACGCGATCTTCGCTGCCTATGTGAGCAGCACTTACGGCATCACCGTGGGCTTTGCCCAATGGGCGGCGGTCGGCGTGCCGGTCGCGCTTGTCCTTCTGGCGCTGACATGGGTTGTCCTGGGGTTTGTTTCTCCAGGCACGGGCACTGCGCCGCTGCGCCCTCCGGAGCGACAGGAGGCTAGTGCGATGGGTGTCGCAGAGCGTCGGGTGGCCTGGGTCGCGGGGATGACGGCCCTTGCGTGGCTTTCGCGGCCACTGTTGGAATGGTTCTGGCCGGTAGACGGTCTCAGCGACGCGGGCATCGCGATGGTCGCGGCACTTGTCCTTTTCGTCCTGCCGGACGGAAAGGGCGGTCGCCTGCTGGACTGGGATACGGCGGCGACCCTGCGCTGGGATGTGCTGATCCTTTTCGGCGGCGGGCTGGCGCTGGCCGGGCTCCTGCAGCAAACCGGGCTTGCCGACCGGATCGGCGCGGCGGTCGTGGGCTACGCCTATCTGCCGGAACTGCTTTTGTTGCTGACCATCGCGGCAGTGATCGTCTACGTTGGAGAGCTTGCCAGCAACACGGCCATGGCAGCGATCTTTTTGCCAATCACCGGGGCGGTAGCGACGGGTATCGGAGCCGACCCCGTCGCCTTCATGCTGCCCGTGGCGCTTGCGGCGTCCATCGGTTTCATGTTGCCCGTTGCCACGCCGCCGAATGCCATCGTCTTTTCCGATCCTGCGGTGACACGCGCCGATATGCTGCGGGCGGGCGCGCCGCTGGACATCATCGCACTGTTCGTGACCGTGGTGATCGGAAGCATCCTTGGACCGGTGGTTTTCGGGTGAAAAGACCGCTTGCAGATGAAGACTTCGGCATGTCGCGCAAGGGCGTCAAAAAGGGCCCGTGCGATCCGCATCATCGATTAGCGCTGCAAGCTGTGCTGCCCCTTCCAGAACGCGGTCTGTCTGCTTTGCGCGGACAAACTGACCCAACCGCCTGAGCGCCGGCTTGAGGCTGACCGGATCGAGGACCTCGGCGCTGCCGGTTCGGCGCACCTCGAGGTAATGGGTCCGGACGTATTCCGGCCCGAAGCTCGTTTTGTAGGCTTCGTCCCCGTGGCCGAAGTCATAGGTCTTGAACCCGGCTCCCGCCGCCCATTCGATGGCATGGGCATGCAGCAGCAGGCCGATGGCGGGATCGGTGGCATTCGGATCGCGCCCGGCGACAAGGAAATGCACGCTCCCCCGACCGGTATCCACGATGTGCCCCAGCGCACCGAGCATCCTGTCATCCTGCCAGAGCACGGGCAGATAGAGCCGGTCCATCGCGCCCGCCGTCAGCAGGGCGCGGCCGTAGCGTTCCGCAATCCTGAGCGCCTTGTCGCGGCCTTTCGTCTCCGACCATTTCGCGACCCAGTTCCGCAGGAGCCGGGCAATGTCATTCTCGATGTCGCCCCCGTCGCTGGTAGTGATGCGATAGGTTCCGCTTTCGATCAGCTTGCGGCGGTGGCGGCGGATTTTCTGCCGCGTGTTTGCGCTTAACCGCTCCGTCATGAGGGTTTCGAAACCAGAGGCCAGAGGCACCTGGAGCGACAGGAGGTTGTCGACCGTGCCCTTGTTGATCCGGTAATCTCGGAACTGGTAGGTGAACGCTGGGCCGAGGGCCTCGGCAAAGATCTTCGCGCGCCGTTCAGTCGGCTCGTATCGCAGGCTCAGGGCCTTCCACGGTAACCTCGCCAATGCCCGGGCGAGGGCACCGAGGGCCTCGCCTTCCCATTCTGGGTCGCAGATAAATCCGTTGTATTCACCCCAGGCCAGTCTGCCGCCTTCTTCAAGCTCGGTCTGGAACTGCTTGCGCGTCGTGCTCCAGTGGACCCTGTTCTTGGTCGGAAAGATGCAGATCGCTCTCCCGCCTCCGTCGCGCACGACGAAGACGCGCCAGCGGTCCGGGTTCGCCTCGAAACTCGGGGCGAGCCAGGCGTGCGAAAGGAAAACCCCCGCCTCCGGGTCACGCGCCAAGAGCCGGTCCCAATCGGCCTTGAGCGCCCGGAGACCGCGCATATCGGCAACGGTCTCGACGCCAAGGGCACTCGGGATGTTATAGCGCTGTGGATCGGCCAGATCGTTCATGCGCGCGATAGTATAGGTGGAATGCGGGAATATTGTGACGTGAGCAGGGCGTCGATGACCGGCCTTGCATCGGATCATCAGCGGCGCGAGTGGCCTATCGGTCGCCTTAGATCAAAGGCTGTCGCGCGGGGTCTTTCCGGCAAAGAAGGCGTCGAGATTGTCGAGCGCGCGAAACCCCATCGCGTCCCGCGTGCTGCGGGTGGCGCTGCCGATATGCGGCAGCATGAAGATGTTCTCATGCGCCGCGAAGGCAGGGTTTCCGCCGGGCTCGACCTTGAAACAGTCAAGCCCCGCCGCCGCCAGCTTGCCCGTGCCAATCGCCGCCCGCAGCGCATCCTCGTCCACCAGAGCACCACGCGCGGAGTTCACCAGCACCGCCCCGTCGGGCAAAAGGGCGAGGCGTTCGGCGTTCATCAGGTCAATCGTCTCGGGCGTCGCGGGGCAGTGGAGCGACAGAAAATCGGCGACATTGAGCACGCTTTCAATGGTTTCGTGGTAGGTCGCGCCCTGCTCAAGCTCGGGGGCGAGCCGGGAGCGGTTGTAGTAATGGATCTCCATCTCGAAACCGCGCGCCTTGGCGGCAAATGCCCGGCCGACGCGGCCCATCCCGATGATCCCCAGCCGTGCGCCGGTCACCTGTTTGCCCACCATGAAGGCGGGAGACCAGCTGTCCCACGCACCGGTGCGCACCAGCCTGTCGCCTTCGACAGCGCGTCGCGCCGCCCCCAGCATCAGCAGCATCGCCAGTTCGGCCGTGGCGTCCGACAGCACATCCGGCGTGTTCGTCACCACGATGCCGCGTGCCTTGAGGGCCGGGATATCGCAATGGTCTACGCCAACGGAGTGGTTCGCAACGATCTTGAGACGGGGATCAAGCCGCGCAACTACCTCGGCGCTGAAATGCTCCGAATGGCAGGGCATCATCGCGTCTACCTTGGCCGACATGGCGATGATCTCTTCGGCGGTGCCGGGGGTGTCGGCCTCGTTCAGGATCACCTCGTAGTCGCGGCGCGCGCGTTCGACCGTCGCGTCCGAGACTTTGCGCGGCAGCCAGAGAACCGGTTTGGCCATCAGTCGTCCTTGCGGATGGTTTCTTCGTAGAAGTTATAGAGTGCGAGGATCAGCACGAAGATCGCGATGCACATGAAGGGAAAGCCGCCCCAGAACCCGGCAAAGCCGGTCGAGATCGACTGCGACAGTCCCAGCACGAAGATGGCCATGAGGCCGATGCCGATCACCCCCATGATGAAATTGGTCATTCTTGACATTGTTTACTCTCCTTCTTCCGCCAGTGCGCGAAGCATCCAGGCGGCTGTACGCATCAGTCTGTCATCTTTTTCGACCGACCCGATCAGTTGTACACCGATAGGCAGGCCGTTTTCGCCCACCAGCAGGGGAAGGCTCAGGCAGGGCAGGCCGGCAAGGGTCCATATGGTGCAATAGATCGCATCCCCCGTGCTGCCCGCCGTCAGTGGCAGCGCCTCGCCGGTGGCGGAAGGCGCGAGGATCGCGTCGAAATCGTGGAAATGCTTTTCAAAGAACGCGTTCGCGGATTCCTTGACCGCCATGGCATCTTCGTACTGATCCTTGGTGATCGCGCGACCGCGCTTGATGGCGTCGGTCATCTCGGGGCTGAGAGGCGCGCCGTAGTCGGCCTCGATCAGCGCGATGTTCCCGGCGATCTCGTAGTCGTAGATCGTCTTGTGTACATCCGTCAGCCCCGCCAGTTGCGGTGCGGCGGGAAAGCGTTCGACCCGGTCGCCAAGCGCCTCGATCACCTGCTCAAGCCCGGCGGCGGTTTCGGGGTCCAGCCGGTCGTAGAAGGGCAGGTCGAACCAGGCGATGTCAGGCCCCGCAGGCGGCTCGGCCCGGGCACCGTCCAGCATTGCGGGGCGGGGGCGGGCAAAACTGGTCGGATCGCGCTGGTCGTAGCAGCCCAGGGCGTCTGTCAGCAGCGCGATGTCTTCGAGCGTGTTCGCAAAGACCCCGATCTGGTCCAGCGAAACAGAGGTGCGCAGCACGCCGCCGCGCGAAATCACTCCGCGCGTCGGCTTGAAACCGAAGGTGCCGCAGAAAGACGCGGGCCGGATGACCGAGCCGCCGGTCTGGGTGCCCACGGCCAGCGGCACATGGCGTGCGGCGACCGCCGCTGCGGACCCGGAAGACGATCCCGCAGGCGTGCGCGCGGGGTCGTGTGGATTGGTCGTATCGGTCGGATGCAGATACCCAAGCTCGGTGGTCTTGGTCTTGCCCATGATCACGGCACCTGCGTCATAGAGCCGTTCGACCATGCGCGCATCCGCGTCCGGTGTGCGCCCCTTGAAGATGGGCGTGCCCCGCTCGGTCGGCATATGGGCCGTGTCGATGATGTCCTTGAGGCCCACGGGCACCCCGTGCAGCGCACCTGTTGCATGCCCTGCCTTGCGGATGCGGTCCGCCTCGCGCGCCTGCGCAAGTGCCTCATCGGGGTCGAGATGCGCCCAGGCCTTGATGGTGCCTTCGGTCTCGTCGATGCGCTTGAGGTACGCCGCGACCAGCGCCTCTGACATCAGCCGCCCGTCACGGATTGCCCCGGCCGCCTCGACGGCCGGGAGCAGTGTCAGATCACCTTTCATCAGGGCACCCATACCCCGAAGAGGTAGTCAGGGAACCACAGAGCAATGCCCGGGAACTGGTACATCAGCACCATGCAGAGGATCACGATCCCAAGATAGGGCATGAGGCCCTTGAAGATCTCGATCAGCTCGATCTGGCTCTTCAGAACGCCCTTGAGGTAATAGGCCGACATGGCCATGGGCGGTGTCAGGAACGAGGTCTGCAGGTTCAGCGCGACCAGCATCGCGAAGAAATACGGGTTGACCCCGAAGGTGTCGAGCATGGGCAGGAAGATCGGCACGAAGATGATCAGAATCTCCGACCACTCCAACGGCCAGCCGAGCAGGAAGATGATCACCTGCGCGAGGACCAGGAACTGCCAGGGTTCGAGGTTCATCGCCACGACCCAATGCTCGATCACGTCGTGCCCGCCGAGGTACGAGAAGATCGAGGCAAAGGTCCAAGAGCCCACGAAAAGCCAGCAGACCATCGCGGTCGCCTTCGCAGTCAGGAACACCGACTGTTTGACCTTGTCCCAGGTAAGCGAGCGGTAGATCACCGCCAGCACCAGACCGCCAAGCGCGCCCATGGCCGCCGCTTCCGCAGGTGTAGCAAGACCGCCGAGGATTGACCCCAGGACCAGCATGATCAGCACCGTCAGCGGCACGAAGGAGATCAGCAGGTTCATGTAGATCTGGCTGCGCGGCGGCATGCCTTCCTGGTCCGGCATCGGCGCGAGCGAGGGGTTAATCTTCACCCGGATCATCGCGTAGACGATATAGAGACCGGCCAGCATCAGGCCCGGAAACACCGCCGCCGCATAAAGCCGCAGGGGCGACAATTCCGCAATGGCCGCGTAGACGATCAGCATGATCGACGGCGGGATCAGGATGCCCAAGGTGCCGCCTGCGCAGATGATGCCGGCAGCAAAGCTCTTGTTGTAGCCGGCCTTGGCCATCGCCGGATAGGCGAGCAGGCCCATCAGCGTCACCACGGCACCCACGATCCCCGATGCGGTCGAGAAGACCGCGCAGGTCAGCAGCGCCGCAATCCCCAGCGATCCGGGCAGGTTTCGCGCCGCCTGATAGAGCGAGAAAAACAGCCGGTCCACGATATTGGCCCGTTCCACCACGTAGCCCATGAACAGGAACAGCGGGATCGCGACCAGCGTGTCGTTCTCCATCACCGAATAGGTGTTCTGATTGAGCAGGTAGAAGATGTTGTTGTTGAAGATGTCCCCGAAGCTTTCGGGCGCACCGGTGTAGTAGGCATAGTAACCAAATGCCACGCCCATCGCGATCAGCGTGAAGGCAATCGGAAAGCCGAGCAGCACCAGAACGATGAACAGGCACAGCATCAGGATGGCGACTTGAGGATCGGTCATTTGCGGCCCTCCCCTGCGCCGGAAGCGGTTTCGTTATAGGCCTCGGGCCCCATGTCCATCAGCATGTCTTCGGTTTCTTTCACGTCGTCGATCCGTTCGGGCCAGCGACCGTCGCGCATGGCAATCCAGCAGCGCGCCATCTCGGCAAGGCCCTGAAGCATCAGCAGGGCACCGGCGACCGGGATCAGGGTTTTGAAGAAATAGATCTGGATGCGCGCGGGGCTGTTCCAGCTCACCTCCTTGTAGCGCCAGCTGTCCGAGGCGATTTCCCAGCCGTACCAGAACAGCGCGATCATGCCGGGGAAGAAGAAGATGATATATAGCAGGAAATCGACGCGCGCCTGCCAGCGGACCGGAAAAAGCCGATACAGCACGTCACCGCGCACATGCGCATCCTGCGCCAGCGCGTAAGCGCCAGACATCAGGAAAAGCGCGCCATACATCTGCACCATCACGTCGAATGCCCAGACCGTCGGGGAATTCAACACGTAGCGAACGAAGACCTCATAGGACACAGACAGTGTCAGGATGAGGATGCACCATCCGAAGGCTTTGCCGACCCACTGGCTCAAGCCCTCTATGGCGTGAATTGTCTTAATCAAGGAAGTAGCCCCCGCCTCGTTAACTCAACAGCCGGAGGCCGCCCATCAGGCGGCCCCCGACCTCTCACACGATGCGCCGATCAGGCGAAATAGTGGTTGTAGGCCAGCTTGTAGTCAGGCTGGTTGAGGTTGAGATAGTTCATCACGTTCTTGGCGTATGCCTTCTGGCTTTCGACGACCTTCGCAAAGAAGGGGTCTTCGCCGGAAATGCGGTCCACCACGACATCCCACGCCTTGAGCTGCTCTGCCATGACGCTGTCGGGCGTGCGGTAGACGTTGACGCCCTGTTCGTCGCGCAGCTTCACGAGGTCGTCGGCGTAACGCTTCGTATTATGCCAGTAGAAGTTCGAGTTCTCCGCTTCGGATGCGTACTTCAGGATTGCCTTCTGCTCGTCGGCCAGCGCATCGAATTTCGCCTTGTTGAATGTGACCTCGAAGAACTCCTGGCTCTGGTGGAACGAGGCAAGGTGGTAGTGCTTGGAGACGTCCTGCATACCGAAGTCGCGGTCGGAGGTCGGGTTGTTGAACTCGGCCGCGTCGATCAGGCCCGACTTCATCGCCGGCTGGATTTCGCCACCCGGAAGCTGCACGACCGACATGCCCATTTCCAGCAGAACGTCGGCAGCCAGACCCACGGTCCGGTACTTCAGCCCCTTCATCTGGGACGCGTCGGTGATCTGCTCCTTGAACCAGCCCAGCGGCTGTGCGGGCATGGGCGAGTTGAAGAACGACACGACGTTCAGGCCCAGCGATGCCATCAACTCGTCAAATAGCTCCTGACCGCCGCCGTAGTAGACCCAGCCCAGCACTTCCTGGCTGGACCAGCCAAAGCAGGGGCCGGTACCAAAGAGCGACGCCGCCTTGGACTTGGAATACCAATAGGCGGGAACATAGTGTGCCGCGTCCAGAACGCCGCGGTGAACCGCGTCCTGCATCTGGCTGGTCTTCACGACCGAATCCACCGGCAGGAGGTCGATTGTCAGCGCGCCGCCGGACATTTCGTTGACGCGGTTCACATAGGACTGCGCGTTTTCAAGAAAGATGCCGCCGCCCCAGGCCGCCTGCATCTTGAGCGTGGTGCCGTGGTTCGCGGCGATGGCTGGTGTCGCCAGTGCGCCTGCACCGGCAACGGCGGATCCGCGCAGAAAGTTTCTGCGGTTCAAAGATTTCGTCATGGTTCCTCCCAATTCTCAGATGTTGCTGATAGCCGCCCGAAAATTTTCTTTTCTGTCCGACTGATAGCCTGCCGAACACTAAGCTTCTTTGCGCTGGCGTCCAGTGCTTCTTTACCCGATATTTTCCGAGGTCAACGAATCCCGTCCGTGCATTTGTTCGGGATGCAGGTGAAAACTCTAAATAATTCAATAATTTGAATGTATCGGAGCGAAATTCGGTCTCGTGCCAGAGGTATTTTCGCGAACAACCGGCAAGCTGAAATTTCTCGAGATCGAAAGGGCGCGCTTCAATCAATAGGCGAGCCTGGGCAGGCTGGCACACCGATTTTCTGCGCATAGCGAAAAGAAAGCTATGGCAACGGCCCGCCAACGGGTGATTCATCCGGCGCGTGCTCTGCGCGGACAGTGATCTGGGCGGGCGGCCCTTAAGGCGACGTTCCCCTTCTGCGGTCTGAAGGCAGGAATTGCCTAGCGCCCTATGAGCCCCGGCAACCATGTTCCCAATTCCGGCACCCAGACGATCAGTGCCAGCACGAAAAGCTTTATCACCAGGAAGGGAGCGACCGCAGCATAGATCTGGCGCATGCGGATGTCAGGGGGGGCCACCCCCCGCATCACGAAGAGCAACAGGCCGAAGGGCGGGGTCAGCAGCCCGATCTCCATCGTCAGCAGATAGACGACGCCAAGGATCAGTTCGTTGATGCCCATCGCCTGCGCCAGCGGCACGAATATCGGCACCGTGACCATCAGCATCGACACCTGGTCAATGAAACACCCCAGGAAAAGCAGGATCGCGATCATTCCCAGCAGCACCATGAGCGGGGTAGGATCGAAGCTGTTGATCGTGCGGATCAATCCGCTGGTGGCACCGGAGAACGACAGCACCTGCGCAAAGGTCTGGCTTGCCGCGATGATGAAGAGGATCATCACCGACAGCTTCAACGTCTCCATCAGCGCGCGGCCCAGTTTCTCCCAGCTCAGCGCGCGGTAGGCGGCTCCGATGGCAACCGCTGTCAGACTGCCGAGCGCGGCACTTTCCGTCGGTGTGGCGATGCCCATGAGCAGTGAGCCGATGACCACGAAAAACAGGACCGAGAGGGGCAGAACGTAGATGATGAAGGGGGTCCAGCGTTCCCGCAGTGTCATCTGTTCCAGCGTCTCGGGCGGCGCGACGGAGCGATCAAGGATACTGCGGCCGACCACGTAGGCCACAAAGAGCGCGGCAAGTAAGAGGGCGGGGACAACCCCGGCGACGAGCAGCCCTGCGATGGAGATACCGGCAAGCGAACCAACCAGAACAGCCAGCGCCGAGGGCGGGATCAGCATCGCGATTGCCCCCGAGGCCATGATCGGCCCCATCGCCATCGACGGATGGTATCCGCGTTTCAGCATGCCCGGCAGCAGCGTGCTGCCCAGCATAGCGGTATTCGCGATGGTGGAACCGGAGAGGGCGGCAAAGATCGTGCCGCCAAAGATCGTGACGACGGACATGCGTCCGGGGATACGCGTCACGACCCGCTCGATCGCGTCTATGGCCCGGTGGGCGACCCCGGTCTGAAACAGGATTTCCCCCATCAGGATGAACAGGGGGATCGGTGCCAGTTGGAAATTCGCGACCGATTGCGTCGCGTTCCGCGCCAGTTGCAGGATGCCACGCTCACCGCCCAGCACGTGATAGGCCCCGACGGTCGTCACCGCGATGAAGGCGAAGGCAACCGGCATGCCCATCAGCAGCAGCACGCCAAGGCCACCCAGCATCAGGGTCAGGATCAGTACCCAATCCATCCCGTCAGAGCCCACTCAGCTTGCGGTCTGCGGGCCCGCTCTTCAGCATCTGGCGCAGGAAGACGATCACGCAGAGCGTCAGCGAGATGGGTACGAAAGACAGCATCCACCATTCGGGAATTACGAAGGAGGTGCGGATCATCGACCCGCGCGCGGCAGAGGCGAGCGCGGCCTGAAGCCCATACCACCCAAGCACCGCCGCCGTCACGGCACCGATCAGCGCCGTTGCCCGGCCAAGCTGCGCCTGTGCACGGGGGGCAAGGTTCGCGGTCAGCAGATCGACCTGCACATGGCCGTTTCGTGCAAGCACCCAGGGCGCACCCATGAACGTCGCGATCATCAGCGCGTATTGTATCGCGTCAAGCGCCCCGTAAATGATCGGAAACCCAAGGTTGCGCAGCGCCACGTTGATCGTGATCACCACCGCGATAGCACCAAAGATGCCCGCCGAAATCGCGGCGAGCACCCAGAGCATGCGGTCAAAGAACCGTGCGAACATGCCCGATTACTTGGTCAGGCAGGCTTTCAGTTCGCCGGCAAGCGCCGCATCGACAGCCTCGACCGCGGCCCAGCCCTCGGTCTGCGCGGTCTCAAGCCACTTCTCGGCGTCCGCCCCGCTCAGCGTGATCGTCTCGATCCCGGCATCCGCCTGTTTGGCGTATTCGGCCGCGTTGATTTCGGCGTTCTTGATGTTCAGCTCTTCCATCCAGGCGGCGCCTTCCTCAAGCTTTGCGCGCTGTTCGTCGGTCAGGCCGTTCCAGACATCGAGGTTCACCAGCAGGTTCACGTCCACGTTGTAAAAGCTCGGATCCACCCGGTACTTGGTCTGCTCGTCCCAGCCAAGGTCCAGCACACCCTGCGCGGGCCAGCCGTAGCCGTCGATCGCACCGCGTTCCAGCGCGCTATAGACTTCGCCGGGTGCGGTCCGCACGAGGTTGGCACCAAGGGCCGAGAACATGGCCTGATAGACCGGCGTGGTCCGAATGGTCAGCCCGGTCAGGTCCGGTCCTTCGATGGGCTTGGTCAGGTACAGGTGAAAGCCCATGCCGTCTCCGGCGCGCGCCAGGAACTTTACGTTCATCTGTTCCTGGTGGATGCGGTCAACCAAATCGTAGCAGCCGTTGGCGCGCTGCTCCTGCACCGTGTTCTCTGCCAGGTGGATCGCATCACCGGTGGGCACGAGGTTCGGATAGAACGCGGTGGTGTTGTTGGCAAGGTCAACGACGCCGGACTGCACCGCGTTGCCCAGCTCGAACGGCGGCACCGCTTCGGGCCCGCCGACGACCTGAATTTGCACCACACCTTTGCCGTTCTCGTTGATCCAGTCGACGAAGGCCTCGAACTCGCGGCTGAAGGTTGTGCCGAGGTTGAAGGCCGATACCGCGCGCAAAGTGACCTCTTCTGCGAAGGCGGCAGGGCTGAAGGTTGTTGCTGCAAGAAGGGCTGCGCCCACGAGTGCTTTGATTTTCATGCTGTGTCTCCCGGTGTTGAGGCTAGCCAGCGCTTTGTTACGCCGGTCCAATTTATATGTATCTGCATATATGTGGTAGCGATCCGCAAGGGCGCTGTCAATTTCCCTCGGACGTTCATCGCACGCAGACAATGACAATCCCGCCGTTTCGGACGGGCCCCGGCGTTCAAGTAGCTGCAAAGCGGTTCGGCCAGCGCGCCAGCCTATGCTTCCATTCCCGCCTCGAGAACCGTTTGCATCCGCGAGATGTCATCCAGCTTTATCGTGTGAACATCCTGCATCAGCTCAGAGAATTCCGCGACGCCCTTGAGGGACGCGATCTTCTCGCGGTGCCAGGCGACCGAGGCCGCGTGACACTCGGCAATGCCGGGGTAGGCCTTCAGACGGTCGATCTCTGACGCCAGTCGCGCGAGGTTTCGCTTGATTGTCAAGTCCTGATGCGTGTTCCAGTCCATCCGCGTCCAGTAATCCACCCCGATGGATCGGTCGACGTGCAGGGCGCGGCCCCTTTGACGCTTGACCAGGAAACTGTCGGAAGAGCGCAGCGCGTAATGGTTCAACTGAACAAGGTCGTACCCGATGGTCTTGAGGTCCGACCGCCAGCCGTTCTTGGCCCGGGCATCGGTGATGTCCTTGCCCGATCCGTTCACCCAAGTGATCTTTTCGTCGAAACCGTCGTTCAGCCCGTTGGGCCGGTGGCAGGAAATCTTGCGGTAGGCGCCGATATTGCGCGTCGCGGTCTTGAGACCCCAGGCGATATGCGGCTTGGGCAGGTAGGAGGGCGCGCATCTGTCGAATTGCTCGATCACGGGCAGGTCTTCGTAATCCTTCACACCCGCCGACCCGAACAGCCGCCATGTCATCGCGATGTTCGTGACACCTTCGGGCAGTGCATCGAGCAGGCAGTCGAAGGTGCCGTTGCCCGTGCGGATGTTGATGAATTCATCCGCGTCGATGTGCACAAGCCAATCCGCTTTCTCGACCACCGGATGCTTCATCGCGGCATTCAGTGCCACCACCTGGGGCGAGCTGCCCTCCCAGTCGCTGTTGTCGACATGGGTGACAATTCCCATCGCGGCCAGCCGGTCCAGCATCTCGGTTGTGCCGTCAGAGCAATCGTTGGTGTAGATCAGGAAATGGTGGAAGCCGATGGCGCGGTGATAGGCGATCCATTCCAGCAGGAAGGGACCTTCGTTCTTCATGCAGGCGATGATGACATTACCGGTCGATCCCTCTGCGGGCGGGCGCAGCGGGGCTTCGGCATAGGCAGGCAGCACCGCCTGTTCGTTCAGGCCGACGATATCGTTGCGGGGAAAGAAACGCTTGCTTAGCTTGATCTCAGGTTCTTTCCGGGGTGCGTCCGCCTGCGGGACCGTTTCGGGCAAGATGTTTTGCACCGGCTCGGCGATCTCTGTCTCGATCTCTTCGGACTTGGCATAGATCGTGGGCGCCGCGTTTTCGAGCGACTTTGCCTCGGTCTTGCCCTCATGCCCGAAATGCGCGGGATCGGTCTTGAAATCGGGGGCGAGGAAATCCGACAGCTTGTCGGGCGTGTCCGTCTCAATGTCGTAGATCAGGAAATGCTGCCCGGTTTTGGCAAAGAATTCGGGCACTTCGGCGTGGTGGCGATCCCATTGTTTCGACCAGAAGTCGATCAGTTCTTCCTGGGTGTTCAGCCCCAGACCTTTGCGGTAGCGCTCCGCGTAGTTCTGGTTTTTGCCATGCCGCAACCTGCTGCTGATCCAGCGATCCTTGCTGCGGGTATTGAGGATGAAATAGGACCGGGGATAATAGGCCGCGAGCGAACGATAAAACTCGCAGGCCTCGATCACGCCCTCGCGTTTGCTGACCCGCTGCATGTCCGTATAGCCGATCCAGCGGTCGAACCCTTCAAGCGGCGGTTTTCCGGCGCTCAGGTTCTCGGCCATGTCCTTGGCGAGGTTGCCGCGTTTGAAGTGAACTGCTGAGATGCCGTTCTGCTTCATGAATTCATAAAGCGAACGCGTGCCGCACTTGTTGAAACCGATCTGGAAAATCCGGGGGGTGATCGCATCAAATCCGGGTCCAATGACCTGAGTGGACATGAATTGTTCCTTTTTTGCCTGCTCTTTATGTTTTTTCTGGAGACTACGGCGCAGGGCCACGGTCGCCTAGACCAAATGCGCAACACCCGGGATCTAATTCTGACGGGGATTATTGGTTGTTGAACCCGGACAGACCCCTCGCACTTTACCCGATCTTGACCCTCCGCAGGCAATAGAGCCCGCGATGAGGCAGGTTCACATCAAAGCGCAAGGTTGCAAAAAAATGGTTTCGCGGTACAACGAATGCCAGAGCAGAAAGCCCAGGGCAAAGAAACCGGGCGTACAGAAAGATGATCGATGATGGAACAGGCAGTGGGGGCTGATCGGCCACCCCTTCCCGACGATCCGGACAATTGGGCAAGCCGCATACAATGGCTGGACAACGCCCTGATCATGCCGCCGCTTGCGGGGGGGAAGATCAGGCCTTGCGGTATTTTCAACGGCGATAACGCGTTCTGTCACGAAGCGGTCTACTGGAAGGGGCATCCCACCATGGTGCCCCCGCCGTCGCCCGAGCGGGCCGCTGTCGGGCAGACCCTGAAGGGCCGCTATCTCTGGGGCGGCAATATCCACTACCACTTCGGACACTTCCTGCTTGAATCCCTCGGGCGTCTCTGGGGCTGCGGCGCTGCAGGGAAAAAGCTCGACGGCGTGTTGTTCTTCAGGTGGCGGGGAAACGCGGCGAAAGAGAACGGTGCCGCTGTCGCCTGGGACAGCGACGAGGCCCCCTTGCTCAAGGAATTCCAGCGCGAGGTCTTTCGCCAGTTTGGCGTGGACGTCCCCGTTGGCATTGTTTCGCAGAACATCCGTGTCGAAGCGCTCTGCGTGCCCGGGCAGGGCTTTGGCGCAGGCAAGATGGCCTCGGGAACGGCAGCCTTCCGCGACTATGTGACGTCCAGATTTGGCAAGGACGTGCCCGCCGAAGGGCCCGAGAGACTGTATATCTCGCGCTCCCTTTTCGGCGCGCGGCGCGGCGGGGTTATCGGTGAGCCGCGGATCGAGGCTCGGCTCAGAGAGGACGATTACGAGATTTTCCATCCCGAGAAAGCAGATCTCAGAACCCAGATCGCCCGCTACAAGGCCGCGCGCGAGGTTGTCGCCCTTGACGGGTCCGCCCTGCATCTTCTGGCCATGGTCGCGCGTCCCGATCAAAAGGTTGCGCTCATTCGCCGCCGCCGCTCGGCCGTCGGTAGGGCCATCACGGATCAATTGCGGGCGTTCTCGGGGCGCAAGCCGCATGTGATCGACGCGATCAAGCAGCAGTGGATCCGTGAGGACAGGCTGAGGGTGGATGCCTTTTCCGTTGCCGAACTCAGCCTGCCGACGGTGGGCAAGTTGCTGTTCAAGCTTGGCATGGCCAGCCGTGGCGGGTGGGAGGACATGCCCGACACGGACCGTGACGCAATCCTGTCGCAATACAGGGAAGAAACCGGACAGGGCTTCAGGGCAGAGCGGGCAGCGACGAAACCGGCGCGCAGTTTGCCCGATGGCATCGTCGCCGCCTGCCACGGGATCGAGGTGCCGGAGTCATTCGCGGTTTCTCCCAAATGGTTGGTCCGCAAGATCAACAATGGCCGTTATGAGAAAGAGGAGATCGCCGGCGCGCTCGAACTCGTGGGCAGCGCGGACCGCGTTCTGGAATGCGGCGCAGGGATCGGGATTGTCGGGACGACAGTCGCCCACAACCGCAGGCCCCAGAAGATCCTGTCCTTCGAGGCCAACCCGAACATGATCCCGGTTGTCGAGGCGACCTACAGGCACAACCGCGTCGATGACATCATTTCCGTCACTCACGGTGCCCTGATGAGTGAAGAGGAACCGCCCGAAACCGTGGATTTCAACATCTCCAAGCGGTTCGCCTTCTCATCGCTCGCCACGCCTGAGCGCGAGATATCCGAGACGGTGTCCGTGCCCGTGCACCGCTTTGACGCGGTGAAGGAGGATTTCAAGCCAACGGCGCTGTTGATGGATATCGAAGGTGGCGAACTGCCCTTCCTCGAAGCGGCGGACCTTTCCGGGATCAACTCGGTGGTGATCGAGTTCCACCCAGAGGTCTACGGTCAGGAAGGTATGATGCGCTGCAAGGAGCTTCTCAGGACAGCGGGGTTCGAGCCGCTACCGCGCAAGTCGACCGAGACGGTCTGGGCAGCGCAGCGCGCAACGTGAACGAAAGAAAGAAGGATCGCTTGGGCAGGATACCGGAGAGATGAAGCAGGAGCTTATCGATAAGGGGGCCCCATACCCCTTGCGCATAAGCTACTGGCCGGAACCACGCGCAGACTAGTGGTGGTCTTTAGCGGCGTGGGCCGCTTTCCCGACGAATATCCCGCGATCGAATTCTTCCGCTCCGCCACGCAGGACGAGGCCAATCACGCGCTCTTTGTAAGCGACTTCAGCCGAAGCTGGCTCAACTGGCCCGGCATGGACGCACAAATCGCCGATATGGTCGCCAGCACCGCCGCCGAAAACGGGATCGACGATATCGCGCTCATCGGCAATTCAATGGGAGGCACCATGGCGCTGCTCATGGCGCGGCGCATCCCGGCACGGACCGTGATGGCCTTCGTGCCGCAGTATTCCGTGTCGCCCCAGATCATGCCGGAAGAGAAACGCTGGCGAAAGTATCGCGCTAACATCTCGGCGTTCATCTATCCCGAGGTGACACTTGAGAAAACGGACGATCAGACCGTTTACATCGTGCACGGCGGCACCGGCGGGGAACTGGCGCATGCGCTTAAGTTCCCCCTGATCAGGGGCATCCGTCATTTCATCCTCCCGCAATACGGCCACAACCACGCCAAGATGCTGAATCGCAAGGCTGTTCTGGCCCCGCTTATCGGCGCCGCCCTTGCAGAGCGGCGGGTCAAGGTGCGCAAGATCATCGAAGCGGATAGCGGGCTATTCCTGCGCGATTTCAAGGCGGGACTGGACACGCAGGATTTGCAATGGGCGGGCAGGGCATGACCCCCGCGCCAACACGAAAAAAAACAACATCGAGCAGGAGAACCAAGCCAATGAAAAAGGCACTGATTACCGGGGTAGCAGGACAGGACGGCGCCTATCTGGCGCAGCTTCTGTTGTCGAAAGGCTACGAGGTCACGGGCACCATCCGGCGCAATTCGCTGGACGAGTTGGAGCGGCTGCGGCGGCTCGGCATTGCCGAGCGTGTGCAGGTGGTCTGCGCCGAGTTGACAGATGCCAACAACATCACCCGTCTTATCCGGGATGGCCGCTATGACGAGATCTACAATCTTGCCGCGCAAAGCTTTGTCGGCAGTTCCTGGGACCAGCCGATCTATACCTCGGACGTGAATGCCATCGGTGTCGTCCGCCTGCTGGATGCGATCCGCACCTTCTCGCCGGAGGCCCGCTTCTACCAGGCGTCCACCTCCGAGATGTTCGGAAGGGTGCGCGAGACGCCACAGAACGAGATGACCGCATTCTATCCCCGTTCCCCCTACGGCGTGGCAAAGGCCTATGGCCATTACATCACCATGAACTATCGCGAGAGCTTTGGGATGCATGCCTCCTCCGGCATCCTTTTCAACCACGAAAGCCCGCTCCGCGGTCCGGAATTCGTGACCCGCAAGATCACCCTCGGCCTGGCCCGCATCGCTGCGGGCGAGGATCACGTAATCGAACTCGGCAACCTCGACGCAGAACGCGACTGGGGATTTGCAGGGGATTACGTTGAAGGCATGTGGCGAATGCTGCAGCAGGATCAGGCTGACGACTACGTGCTGGCGACAGGTGTGACGACCTCAATCCGCGATTTCGTGGGTTTCGCCGCCGCCGCCCTTGGGCTGTCGCTGGACTGGCAGGGCAAGGGCGACAAGGAGACGGCGACCGACACCGCCACCGGCAGGCGGATCGTCGAGGTGAACCCTGCCTTCTTCCGACCTGCGGAGGTCGATCAACTGATTGGAGATGCGTCCAAGGCGCGCAAGGTTCTTGGCTGGTGCCCGATGGTCGAGGTTGCCGAGCTTGCCGGGATGATGGCGCGTGCGGACTACGAGGATGCGACCGGAGAGCAGGCCCGGAATGGCGTACCCGCCGCGGTGGCGCTACGTGATCTGTCCGATCAGCCGCGCCATCTCAGCGCCTGATCTCTCGGCTTCGCGCGCGCGAAAGGCGGCAAGCCCTGCGCTGATGTCCATGAACTCCCCGTCGCTTGCGGTTGAAATGCGCTCAAGGCTCTCCTCGACCCTGTTGTCTGACACCAGCATCGGGTGGCGGTAGCAGGCCTCTGACCAGCGGTCCATGACGACAGGCACGCCAAAGCCTACGGACATGATCACGGTCGAGGTGGTCTTGATCCGCTGGTATTGCGCGAAATCGGCGGGGATCAGCGGATGAAAGACCGTGGCGGAGCGAAAGCTTGCAAAGACATCGGCGTGGGGCACTTCACCCATGGGCCCCGCGGGCAGGATGCGCATCCGCTCACCCAGACCGCGCCGGGCGATTTCCGCCGCGATGTTTTCGCGGTCCGCGCCGCTTGAGGGAAACTCGAACCGCAGATTGTCCCAGCGGGTCGGATTTTCGGCCAGCGCGTCGATCAGCCCCCGATAATTGCGGGTGCGCAGCGACATGTTGCCGGGGACGACAACCTTGCGCGGCTCGGACACCTGATATGTGTTGGGTGGATCGCTTTCGACGAAGCTGGTCAACAACCCGAACTTGTCCACGTGCCGCCCGTTCATACGCGAAAGCACCTCGCTCGTGACATGGGGCGCGAGGGTGAGAAAGGCAAAATCGTCCCGCTCCAGGGCATCGTGAAAGACCGCATCGCCCATGAATTGGTCGACGTTGTGCACGATGGAAATCACCGGTTTGCCGCAGGTCTTTGCCCATTTCGCCGCCTTGCGACGATTGAAGGTGTTGAGCACGACGAAATCCACGTCGTCGGTCAGGACGGTGCCAAGGTCGAACCCCTTGCCACCGGGCTCGGGCGACAGGGCGGTATAGGTGATATCTGCGTCGCCCGTCCGTATCTCGTCAAAGATATCTCCCCGCACGCGTCGGATCCGCCTGTTCAGAAATACCTGCGGCCGGTAACCGGCCGCGTTACAGGCGGCGATCACCGAGGGGATCACCTCTTCGTGCCGGGGTTCGAACTGGATGATCACGCATTTCCGCATGGAGGGCATTCTGCTCTCTCGTTGTCCATTTTTTGCCCAAGTCTACTTTGGCGCTTCTGTCGGGGCCAGATCTTTGGCGCGCCGGATGACCGATTTGTCATGGTCGGTCACCGGAATTCGGGGCCCGGCAGGGGCACGACGGACTGCGGTGAAAATGGCGCGAACCTCCAGGGCCTCACACAAAGTTACCCTGCGTAACCTTCTGTGATTGCAGCAAAAGCATCCGGGACCGGCAAAATCCCGCGCGCCGCTTTCTCACGAACTTGTGAAATATCGGGAAAAATGCTACCATCACTAGAAATAGATGGCTTGGAATTAAATCGTCCCTTCATGCTTGCTGCAGCGCTATTGCGCTGAAACCGTGCCTTTTTTTCGGCATGAACTCCTCCTGACGATCATTCCGAACAAAAGAACCGTTTTCGGCTTGCTCAACCTCTGGGAGAGCATGGGGATTATTTTGTCTTCGTAGATTGGGAGGTTCAGTTGACATTCGTACCCAAAAGCCCCGGCGTCTATTTCCGGGAGATACCAAGTGGCGCGCGCACGATCGTCGGCGCCTCCACCTCAATCGCGGCTTTCGTCGGCGGCTTCCCGCGGGGGCCGCTCGATACACCGCTGCGCATGTTCGGGCAGGCTGATTTCGGCAACGCCTTCGGCGGGCTGAATTCCGACTATCCGACCAGCTTTGCCGTCTCGCAGTTCTTCCTCAATGGCGGCGGGCAGGCCTACGGTGTGCGCGTCAGCCCGGATGCGACAGCGGCGCTCTTGGTGATGAACGACACCTCGAACCAGCCCACGCTGCGCGCCACCGCCGGTCGGCAGGTCGGCGGCGTCTCGCTCGACGACCCGGGGGAATGGGGCGACGCGATCCGCATCGACGTCGATACCATCACGCCGGACCCAACGACGCAGTTCAATCTGACCGTTTCCGAAGTGCTGGACGAGGACGGGATCGAGGTCGCGCAGCGCACGGAGGTCTATCGCAACCTCACGCTGACGGCGGGGCCGCGCAATGCGCTTGACGTCGTGAACGGCGCGTCGACCATCGTGCAACTCAGCCGGGATGCCGGTTGGGCGGCAAACGGGTTGCCCACACCCACGGGTTTCTATTCCGGCGCGATCACCTTGGGAGATCTCGCGGGGATCACGGCGGCGAATGACATCGACGTGGATCTCGGTGCCGGTTCCGAGACCGTTTCGGTTCCCTTTGCATCGCCCCCTACCACTCTGGCTGAAGCGGCGTCTGGCTTGCAGGCCGGGCTGCGCGCGGCCTTCCCGGCGGACAGGCTATGGGCGCAGCTCACGGTCAGCGTTGTCGGCGACCGTTTGCGCATCGTTCCGGGACGTGCCTCACCCGACTACGACCCGGGCACGGTCATCAGCATCGCCGACAACGTCTCTGACCTTGCCTCGCGGCTCGCCATCGATGCCGCCGCGCGTGCCAACGTCGAGCAATACGCACCCAGCAATACCGCCGCCGCCTTCCAAAGCACCGCCACGGCTGGCAGCGACGGCGCGGCCAACGCAGCCGCCGATCTGCGCGGGGACCGGGCCACGCGCACGGGGTTCTACGCCCTCGATGACGTGCGGGGTTTCAACATGCTCTCCATCCCCGAAGCCTCGGAACTGGGAAGCGTCGCCAACCTGGCGTCTGTCATGTCGGCAGCGGCCACCTACTGCACCGAAAAGCGCGCGATGCTTTTCATCGACCCGCCCGAGGACACCGACACCATCGAGGAAGCCGAGGACTGGCTGGGCCAGATCGCCGACGCCGGGCTGCGCACACCCAACACGGTGACCTACTACCCGCTGGTTCATCTGCCCGATCCGGGCAGCGAGAACCGGCCGCGCCCCTTCGCGCCATCAGGTACGATGGCGGGTGTCTGGGCGCGCACGGACCGTCAGACCGGGGTGTGGAAGGCACCGGCCGGAATTGCCGCGCGGCTCACCAACGTCATCGCACTCGACCACGTGATGACCGATCAGGAGAACGGCGTCATCAACCCGCTGGGCATGAACGCCCTTCGCAACTTCGACATCCCAGGCAACGTTTCCTGGGGCGCGCGCACGCTGGTGGGCGCGGACCTGCTGGCGTCGGACTGGAAATACATTCCCGTCCGCCGGATGGCGCTCTTCATCGAAAGCTCGCTCTACGACGGCCTGCAATGGGCGGTCTTCCAGCCCAATGACGAACCGCTCTGGAACGAGATGCGCGGTGCCGTGACCGCCTTCATGCAGGGCCTGTTCCGGCAGGGCGCTTTCCAGGGGGCGTCGCCGCGCGATGCCTACATCGTCAAATGCGACAGCGAGACGACCACACAGGCCGACATCAATGCGGGCATCGTGAACCTCTTCGTGGGTTTCGCGCCATTGCGTCCGGCCGAGTTCGTGATCGTCAGCATTCAACTTCAGATCAGCCAGGACGCCTAAAGGAGAGACCCGATGACCCAACTCAATCTGTCAGGACAGCGTGTCGTTCCCTACGCGGGCCACAAGTTCCGCATCAAGGAAATCGGCGGGGACTACTTCTTCGCCGTCAACAAGATCAGCGCGCTCAGCCGCACGGTCGAGGTGATGGAATATCGCGAGGGGGGGGATCCGTCGCTCATGCGCAAATCTCCCGGCCAGGCCAAGTACGAGCCCATCACCATGGAGCGCGGGGTCACCAACAACCCGCAGTTCGAACAATGGGCCAACAAGGTCTGGAACTACGGCGAGGGGCTGGGCGCCGAGGTCTCGCTCGCAGATTTCCGCAAGCAGCTCTATCTGGAAATCTACAACGAGGCCGGGCAGCTTGTGCTCGGCTACCGGATCTACCAGTGCTGGGTGTCCGAGTTCCGCGCCTTCCCCGACCTGGACGCGGGCAGCTCCGCCTTTGCCATCCAGACCATCAAGCTAGAGAACGAGGGCTGGGAGCGGGATTACGACATCACCGTCCCCGATGAACCCAGCCTGACCGAACCTGCCGCCTGATCCCATGGCACGGATATCCGACAGCACGCTCCTCGACCTGTGGGAGCAGGGGGCCTGCGAACACCCTCTCGACCGGGCGCTGGGCCTGCTTGCCCAGCTTGGCGAGGGCAGGTCGCGCAGCGCGCTTGCCGCGCTGCCCATCGCCGAGCGTGACAGGCGGCTCTTCGCGGTGGCCGAGGCGATTTTCGGGCCGGAACTGGCGCTGATGGCCACCTGCCGGAGCTGCAGCGCCGAGACCGAACTGACCTTTGCCGTGGCTGATATCATGGCCCTGGACACGCCCGCCGATGCACGCCGCGTTCTGAGCCACGGTGGGCGTGACCATGGCTACCGGATGCCCGACAGCCGCGACATCGCACAGGCGCTGCAGGCACCCGACCCACACCGTGCCTTGTTGCTTTCGTTGCTCGGACGGGCGGAGGCGCCGGAGGATTTGCTAAAAGCGCTCGACGTCGCGCTGACCGAGGCTGCCGGGCTAGAGACACTGAGCCTCACGTTCGATTGCGTTGAATGCGGCGCGGGGCAGGAGGCGCCCTTTGACATCCTGGACTACATCTGGCGCCGGATCAGCGCCGAGGCACGGCGGCTGATGTGGGACATCCACCTGCTCGCGAGGGCCTACGGGTGGACGAGTGGCGAAATCCTCGCGCTTTCACCGCTCCGCCGGGCCGAACACGTGGCGATGGTAAGCGCATGACAGTGTCCGAGATCAAAGGCTTCGCTTCGCGGCTGCTGGAGAGGGCGGCAGGGATCACCGGCCCCCTCCGCCCGCGGATCGCGCCCTATTTCGGAACGCCGGAGGTATCCGCGAAGCCGCTCATCGAGGAGGAAACGGTCGAGCGCCAAGCGCAGACACCGGAGCCGATGAGCCCGAAGGACCGGAGCCCGGTGGCCTCCGAACCGAATGGCCCGGAAGAGATTTCTGCCCCCCGGTTTCCGCAATCTCCGCCCCGAGGGGAGCCCGAAGAACATCGCCTCATGCCCCGGCAGGAGCCTCCGGCCACGGCACAGGCGGTGTCATCGGATCAGGCCGCTGAGCCATCGGTCACCGACGCTGCGGCAGCGTTACCACAAACGGAAACGCCGCCTGCACCCGATACCAAAACAGCACTCGCGGACGTCCCGGTTCCCCCTCGGCAAACCCCGCCGCCGACCCTCACCGCTGCGCCGCCCGAAAGAGGCCCCCGGCAGTCAGTGCCCGTCCCGGATTTGCGCACGGCACTCGCCGCCGCTGTCGCCCGCCTGCGTCCTGCGCCCGATCCGGAACCGGAAGCAAAGCTCATGCCGTCCTCGGAACCGAACCGTGCGAACGAGCCTCCAGCGCCGCGAGAGACGCCGGCACCGGTGCAGCGTCCCCGCCATCCGCAAACGCAGGACCCCCAGCCGCTGCATGTGCACATCGGCGAGATCGTCATCGCCCCCGACCCGTACGACATGCCCGCACAGCGGCCCGCCACCAGCCAGCAGACCGAGTGGAAACCCGCGCTGACCCTTGATGACTACCGCGACCGCCGCAGGAAGGAGGGCGCATGAGCACCGCATTGGCCATCGCGGGTGTGACCCAGCTTCTGCGGGACCTGCTGAACGACGGGCTGGTCGACAATGACGTAGGCGCCGCCATCGGCACGAACGTTTCCGTCCATGCCCGTGACCCTGACCGTGTGCTGGAGCTTGCCGATGACGGCTCGCTGCTCAATGTCTTTCTCTACAACGTCGACAACCAGGGGAACTGGGCCAACCAGATCCTGCCGACCCGCACGCCGCAGGGCTTTCGGGACCGCAACACGCCGCTGACGCTCGACCTCTACTATCTGGTCAGCGCCATCACCTCCGAGGACCTGCACCACGATATCCTGCTGGGTTACGCCATGCAGATCCTGCACGAACATCCCGGTTTCGACCGGGCGGAGATACAGGCCGGTCTCAATCCTTCACCTGCGGTCGCGGGCTCCCTGCCGCCCGCGTTGCAGGCGCTTGCGCAGACGGGGCTGGCCGATCAGATCGAGCAACTGGTGATCAGCCCCGTCTATCTCTCGCCCGAAGAGATGTCGAAACTCTGGACCTCGTTCCAGGCAACCTACCGCAGTTCGATGGCCTACCGGGTGTCTTCTGTTATCATCGAACGCGATGTGCCCGCGCGCAGTGCGCTGCCGGTCCTCACCATCGGGTCGGACAATCGCGGCGCGCAGGTGACGCCCGGTCTCGACATCGCCATGCCACGGATCGTGTCGCTGAGCCTGCCCGACGGCCAGCCCAGTGCGCGGCCCGGCGATGTGATCGTCCTCCGGGGTCAGCGGTTGAGCGGGACGGACGTGAGCGTCCAGTTCGACAACCCCGCCCTTGCCACGCCGATCAGCCTGCCGCCCGATCCCGGCGGGACCTCGACGGCCCAGACAGTCACGCTGCCCGATGTGCCAGCCAGTTGGGCGCCGGGCCTCTATCAGGTCAGCCTCAGTGCCCGCAGTGCACCGGGCGAACCGCTCTACCGTTCCAATGCCGCTGCCTTCCAGCTGGCCCCGATTGCCAGCCTGCCCCCAACCAGCGTCGCCCGCGTCGTGCCAGATGACCTTGTAGAGGTCGCTCTCGATTTTCGCCCGCATGTCTGGCCGGGTCAGCGGGTCGAGCTTATCCTCGGCGGTCATCTTGCCACCGCTGAACCACGGACCGCCGCCACGGGCAGCGCCACCTTCACCTTCCCCGACATTCCGGCTGGCGGCTATCCCCTGCGCCTGCGCGTCGATGGTGTCGAAAGCTGGCTTGTCCTGCGCGAGTTGCCCCCTGTCGGGCCGGGCTTCGAGCCACGGCGTCCGGAGTACGACCCGACCCAAACCCTCACGGTGCCCGCATGACCCTGCACGGCCCCGATATCCGGCCCGAGCCGCCACGGCGCCTGACCGAGATGCTGGCGGACCTGTCAGCTGCGTTCGAGACGGAGGGCCAGCCCGGAGCGACGCTGCTGACTGGCACGGTTTTCGAAGACCTCGCCAGCCGTTTCGGCCTCGATGCGCCGGAAACATCGGCCATCGCCATGCTTGCCGCTGCCGCGATCGACCAGCGCAGCGCTGCCGCTCTTTCCGCCTCCGGCCACGCCCCGACGGTCGCTGACCTGATGACAGCGATCCCCGGTCTGCGCTGGGAAAGCCTGTCCCAGTCCGCCGTGCTGCGGGGCTGGTTCCTGATCCGGCTGGGCAGCGCGCAGCAGCTCCGGAACAGTACGGTGGCGATCGATTCCCGCATCCTCGACTGGTGCCAGGGCGACAACACTCCCGACGCGCGGCTTGGACCGCATCTGCGGCCCCTAGCAGCCCGGGACATCCTGTCCGACCGCCAATGCCGCCGGGCCGATACCGCCGCAGACACCCTTGCAGAGCGCATCACGCGGGCAGGCACAGGGTCTCTTGTGATCGTCGGGGAAGGGCAGGGCACGCGCGATGCCTTGGCCAGCCGGGTCGCGGCAAGCCTTTCGATGGAACCCCTTGGCATCGACGCGAGCCTCTTCGACACGCCCGCCGCCGACAGCCGCGCGCTGCAACGGCTTCTGGCGCGTGAGACGGTGCTGGCGCGGGCGCTGCCGCTGATCACCGTCGAGACGCTGGGCCCGCGCGAGGCAGCCTTCTGCCGTTCGCTCGAGATGCCTGCCCTGATCCTCGCCGACAGTATCGCACATCGCACGTTGCTGCCGCGCGGCGCGGAACTCTTCACGCTGGAGCCGCCCGACGCTGCCGAGCGTTCCGAGCTGTGGCACCGCCATCTGGAGCTGCCCGCGCACGCGGCCCTGTCCGATCTCGCCGAAAGCTTCGTGATCGGCGCCGACGATATCGCGCGCATCGCGGCGGACCTCGAACCCCTCCCACCCGATGCCCGCGCAGATGCGGCATGGGCCACGGCGCGACAGCACCTCGCCCCGCCCCCCGAACCCCTGGTGCAGGAGATCAGGCCAACGGTCGGCTGGGCGGACCTGATCCTGCCGCCCGCGACCGAGGCGACCCTGCGCCTCATCGCTTCCCAGATCCGCCATCGCGCGCGGGTCTACCGCGACTGGCATTTCGCCGACCGGCTTTCGCGCGGGTTGGGTGTGACCGCGCTTTTCTCCGGGCCCAGCGGCACCGGCAAGACGCTCGCCGCCGAGGTGATCGCGGCGGAACTGGACCTGCCGCTGCTGCGCGTGAACCTCTCGCAGGTCGTGGACAAGTACATCGGCGAGACCGAGAAACATCTCGACCATGTCTTTGCCATGGCCGAACGCGCGGGTGCGATCCTTTTCTTCGACGAGGCCGAGGCGCTCTTTCACAAACGCGGCGACGGGGAGAGTGCGCAGGAGCGGTTTGCGGCGATGACCGTTGCCTACCTCTTGCAGCGGTTGGAGTGCTGCAACGCCACCTGCATCCTCGCCACGAATATGCGCGCCTCGGTCGACGACGCTTTCCTGCGGCGCATCCGCTTTGCCGTGCACTTCGCCTTTCCCGCCGCTGCCGAACGTGCGCGCCTCTGGGCCGCGGCCTTCCCGGGGGAAGCGCCGCTGGACAGGGTCGATCCCGTGACGCTCGCGCTGCTGCCCGCGACCGGCGGCACGATCCGCAATGCCGCGCTCAACGCCGCCTTCCTCGCCGCCGAGACGGAGAGTGCCATCGGCATGACGCATGTCTGCGCGGCGCTCGAGATCGAGAACGCCAAGCTGGCGCAGCCCATTGATCTCGGCCCCCTGCGCAGAAGGGCATCGCTGTGAAACGTCCCATGCATATCTCAATCGACCGCCTGGTTCTGCCGGCAAGCTACGCCGGGCGTGAAGGGGCGTTCACCGAGGCGCTCGACGGGGCTCTGCGGTCCCGACTCGATCTGCCACACGGGTCGTCCGCGGCTGCGGACGCCCGCTGCGTGCAGGGTGCAGAGCGTACGGCGGGCGCGATCCTCGACAGGGTGTGGAGGCGTGGGGATGACTGAGCGCCAGCAGATACCGCAGGACGCAAATGCATGGAGCGTCGGACGGCGCGGGGACGCTGCCGAGAAACGGGTGGAAACTCGGCTTCACAATGATCCTTCCTTGCAGGACTTGCACGAGGGCACGCTGGCGGCGATGCCCAGGACGCAAGAGGACGCGGCGGCCGATTTGCCGACAGAAGCCCTCAACGCCTTCGATGGCGGGGGGGGCGCCGCTGCCTTCCGCGCTTCGGCAGCGATACGAAGGCGCCTTTGGCGAAAACTTCGCCGACGTCCGCCTGCACACCGGTGCACCCGCGGACCGCGGTGCCCGGGCCATCGACGCCACGGCCTTCACATCGGGCACCGACATCGCTTTCGCGGGGGGCGCGTTCCGGCCGGAAACCAGCCTCGGGCGCGGGGTTCTCGCCCACGAGCTTGCCCACGTGAGCGAGATGCGCGCGGGCCGGGACAGCCCGCACACCCTGCGCCGCATCGGGGAATATGCCCCAGGGGGCGTGACACCGATCTTCTCGGCCGAATGGTGGAACCGCCTCGGCGGCGGCGGCACCTTCTCCAACGTGGAGCTCGACCGCTTCGTCCGCGCCATGGCGCGCCCCGGCTACCAGGCGTCCGAGCATGACTACGACGACACCGACAACATGGCCCGGGTCATCGTGAACCGGATGTACGGGCAGGAGACGGGCAGCGGTGAGGCCGCCTATGTGCCGCCAAGTGCCCGCGACCTGCGGGTTCGGCGCAATATGATCCAGCATCTGCTTAGCGGTCACCGCGCGCAGGCCGACCGCGATGCCGCCATGCTGATCCTGCGGCGCGCCACGGACATCGAACGGCAGCAGATCGTGCAGACCTACGGTCAGGACGATCTCATGGACCATCTCGGCGGCACCTACGCGACGGAACTGGCGAACATGTTGGGCATCGGGGTCGAGGAAAGCCCCCAGCGCCGCGCGGCGCGGCGCAATATGCCGGTGCGCTGGCTGATGAACACCACTGTCCGCAACGCGCCGGGCCTCAGCTCGGCGGTGCGCGGCCTGGTGGTCGAGAAGTTCATGATCCGGCCGACTAGCCACACATCGCACCGGACCATTGCGAGCAACGCCCGGATCCCGGGAGACAATGTGCGCAACCACGTCCTTACCGAGGGGGCGTCCCATCCTCGCAACGAGGAGGGAAGCGCGGGCATGACGTTCTGGGTCGAACCGCAGGATGCGACCGCCCGCGGCGCCTATGCCTACTCGACCCGGACCCCGATGGCGGACCAGAATTATCCGACCATCCCCGCCGCCGAGGAGCAGGCGGTCGAGGCGACACTAGAGGTCGATCTGGGGGCCGCCACCATTGGCGAAGTTGTCCGGGGCCGTACCGCAAGCGAAAGCCACGAGGAACGCCGGGACCGCAGCACGACCGAGCGCCGCTCGGACACCGACGAGCGCACCGACCGGCGTCGTCAGGAACGGCGCCGGGACGTATCCGAGCGCGATACCGAACGGCTCGAGCTGTCGCTCGGGGCCTCGGCGGAGAGCATCCGGGGCTTCGAGGAAGAACAGAACTGGCAGCGCAGCGTGTCGCAGACCCGCGAGAGACTGGAGGAGATCGCGCGCAGCTGGGGCCGCTCCACCACCAGCACGAGACAGACCGAAATCGATATCAGCTCAACCATCAGCGGCGATGTGGCCACCACGCTGCGCGGACAGCTTGGCCTTTCCGGCGAGGGCACAGTCGGGCTGCAGGACATCGGCACTGGCATGCTCGGCACGGTGTTGCGCAGGCTGCCGACCCCGCAGGCACGGACCCTCGGTGCGATCCTGTCGATGATCGGCAGCGCCAGCGCGGGCCTGACGGTCGGTATTTCGGGACAAGTCGGCGGCGAACAGACGCTGCGCATCGGCGGCAGTCTCACCGGCCGCGCCGCCCGGCTCTGGAGCGAGGCGCGCACCCGCAGCTTCAACCTCAGCCGACGCACGACCGACAGGGCCAGCCGGACCGATGAGGCGTCGGAGGGCGGGCGTTCTTCCCGGTCGGGCTCGGAACGCCGCGGTGTGACCGCTGGCACCACGACAGGCCGCGAACGCAGCCGGGAGCGCCGCGAGGGCGCGACCGATTCCGCGGAACAGGAACGCCGCCGCAGCACCACGCGCGAACGGAGCCGGACGGAATCCGAAGGGGAGACAGACCGCCGGACCGATACCGAAAGCATTGAGGTCCGGCGCAACATGCTGGTGCCCGTCGTGCGCCGCAGCCAGCTCAGCTTCCGTATCGTCCGCAACGCCTGGGCGCATATGGACCCCCGCACCGCGTCCGAGCAGCTCACCGCGACCGAGCAGGCGCGCCGGGCCCGTGTCAGGGAGGAGCAAAGGTAATGCTGTCGACCCAGCCAGATTTCCTCAAGGGCGGCATCGTCCTGATCGATGCGGAGAACGGTACGGTCGTGCGCACCCTGCCGCTCCTGATCAATCCCGAACGCCTGTCCCGCAGTTTCGAGGTCAAATCAACCGGTGAACAGACCAACCGCTCCGCGCCCCTGCGGCTGACCGGGCCCGCCGTCGAGACCATCACCATCGAGGCGCGGCTCGAGGTGTCGGACGCGCTGGCACGCGGCGAACGGACGGCGGTCGAAGAGGGCGTGCGCCCGCAGCTTGCCACTCTGCAGATGCTGATCACGCCCACGTCTCGGACGATCCTCGACAACGACGCGCTTCAGCAGAGCGGCGCGCTCGAGATCGTGCCGATGAACCAGCCGCTCGCACTTTTCGTCTGGGGTGCGCAGAACATCGCGCCGGTGCGGGTCACATCGCTCAGCTACGTTGAGAACCTGCACAACTCCCGGCTTTATCCGCTGGTCGCGACGGTCAACATGTCCCTGCGGGTGCTGTCGGTCGACGATCTGGGCGTCTCCAGCCGAGGCGGGGCGCTGTACCTCAGCTACCTGCGCGGGATCGAGGCGAGTGCGGAACGTGTCCCCGACGGCCGCGCGAGTGCCATGGGCATCGAGGGGGCGCTATGAACGAGATTGCCAAGCTTCTGGCCCCGATCACGCAGGGCACCGCGGATTTCCCCCCCGACAGCCGCTACAATGGCGCGCCGTTGAAAGTGGCGACGCTGCCAGACGGGCGCGAGGTCCGCTATGTCGGACGTCGCTTCATTCCGAGCGCCGAACGGATCGAGGTAAGCGGCGTGCATACCGTGCAGGGCGGCGACCGGCTTGACCTCATGGCGGCGCGCTATTTCGGCGATCCGACACAGGGCTGGAAGATCCTTGACGCCAACCAGGTGCTCAACCCGCGCCGTGCCCTGTCGGAGACAGGGTCGCGGCTGGCCATCGGGCAGGCGCTGACCATCGCGGGTCAGAGCTTTGAATAGGAGGGCGGACATATGAGCAGCGGTGCGGAATTGCGCGTCTATGTCGGCCCCGCCGTGCCGCTACCGCTGTCGCAGGACGCGCTCAAGGCGCTTGTGTCGGCCTCGGTCAGTTCGGCGACTCCGACGACGCCCGGTGTCTTCCAGCTTGTCTTCGACATCGACCATCGCTCGCCCTTGCACACGGTCTTCCTGCTCTCGGGCGGTGCGCAGATACCGCTGGTGCGGGTTGTGATCGCGGCGCGCGTCAACGGAGTAGAAAGCGTGCTGATCGACGGCATGATGACCAACCACGAGATCAGCCCCGGCCCCGGTGAAGGAACTGCCCGCCTGACTGTCACCGGCGAGGACCTGAGCCGCGCGCTCGATTACATCGCCTTCAACGAAATCCTCTACCCGGCCTCACCCGATTTTGTCCGGGTCGGCCTTATCCTGCTGAAATACGCCTTCCTCGGCATCATTCCCAAGGTGATCCCTTCCGTCCTTCTGGACGTACCGTTGCCCACCGAACGTATCCCGCGCCAGCAGGGCAAGGACCTCGCCTACATCAAGATGCTGGCCGAGAAGGTCGGCTATGTCTTCATGATGCAGCCGGGCGACGTTGTGGGCACGTCCTATGCCTACTGGGGCCCGGAGATACGGCTGGGTGCCGCGCAAAAGGCGCTGAACTTCGACATGGACGCGCACCGCAACGTGCAAAGCCTCTCGGGCAGTTTCAACGGACAGAACGCCAAGCTGCCCATCGTTACCATCCAGAACCCGCAGACCCGCGCGCCAATCCCGATCCCCATCGTGGTCAACCCCGTGCTCGATCCCCCGGTGGGGGCGATCCCGCCCATCCCGTTGCAGATCGAGCCCATCACCGGCACCGCCAAACTCAACCCGGTGCAGGCGGCGCTTATCGGCATGGCGAAAGCCGCGCAGGCCAACAAGGCGCCGGTCAAGCTTACCGGGCGGCTCGATGTGATGCGCTACGGCAGGCTGCTGGAGCCACACAAACTTGTCGGGCTGCGCGGCTTCGGCGCGGCTTTCGACGGGCTGCACTACGTCGAATCCGTGACCACGGAATTCGCCGCTGGCTCCTTGACCCAGGGGTTCGAGATCACCCGAAACGGACTTCTGTCCACAGTCGAAAAGGTTCCCGCATGACCAACAGATACTACGGCCTTCACCGCGGCACGGTGGTCAACAACGTCGATCCGATGCAGACCGGGCGGCTGCAGGTGCTGGTGCCCGATATCGGGCCTGCGGCCCTGTCGACCTGGGCCAACCCCTGTTTTCCGACCGGCGGGCCGCAGATGGGATTTTTCAGCGTCCCGATGATCGGGGCGGGGGTCTATGTGTCCTTTGAACAGGGCGATCCGGATTATCCTGTCTGGATGGGCACCTTCACCGGCTCGGTTGCGGATGTGCCGCTCCTGGCCAATACCGCGCCGCCGCCGACGCCCGCGATCACGCTGCAGACGCCGCTCAAGAACGGGATCGTGATCTCCGACGGGCTCGGACCCATGGGCGTGGGTGGGATCACCCTGCAAAGCGCCTCTGGCGCGACCATCGCGGTCAACGACACGGGCATCACGATCATGAACGGAAGGGGTGCCGTGATCTCCATGCTGGGGAACACGGTCGACATCAATCTGGGAGCGCTCACCGTGATCTGAGCGCGGGAAAAGGGAGGAGAACACATGCCGGGACCCATGCTTCACGTCGGCGCGACCGTGCTCTGCGCCCATGGCGGGCAGGCGCAGCCCACGGTGCCGAACCCGCGCGTTCTCGTCTCGGGCCAGCCGACCGTGGCGCAGACCGGCCCCTATGTCGTCGCCGGCTGCGCGATGCCGCCCCCGCCTGCCGGGAACGGACCCTGTGTCACCGCGCAATTCGTCACGGGATCGGTACGGGTCACCTCGAACGCCCAGCCGCTTCTCCTGATGGACAGCCAGTCCATCGCCATGCCCACCGGCACGCCGCTGATCCCCGCGGTGGCCCAGACACGGGTGATCGCCACATGACCCGAGCACACACATACACGACCGACTTTCCCTACCGTTTCGCCAGCGACGGGATGACTGCCCGGACCGGCTACGAGGATCACATCCGCGACCTGATCGAGCAATTGCTCTTTACCCGGCAAGGCGAGCGGCTGCTGCACCCCGCCCTGGGATGCGGATTGTCCGATCTCCTGTTCGGTCCGCTTTCAAACGAAGTCGCGGCGGCGGCACGGGCCACGATCGAGGTCGCCTTTCAGGAATTCCTCGCAGCACAGGTCGAACTGCTGGCGCTCGACGTGCGCACGCAGGACAGCACGCTGCTGATCGACATCGGCTACCGGCTCGTGCGGACCGGCGAGGAGGGGCGCATGTCCCTTACCGCCGAGACGGAGACGGGGCCATGATGTACTACTGCTGCGATACCCTGCGGCGGGAAGAGACGCGGACCTCCCCGCTCAACGGCATCGATTTCATCGAGGTCATCGACATGGCCGCCGTGCTTGAGGAAGACCGGCAGCGCTTTCTGCACGTCCATCTCCTCAAGGACCCCGCGCCGGTTGTCTACGGGCCCGACAACGTGGTCGTGGAAGGTCCGGACGGGCCGCTTGTGATCGAGGACGTCACCACCGGACTTGGCACGCAGAACAACATCGTCGTGGTGGAACTGACCGGACCCGGCGATTTCGAACCGCATGTCCTGCGCTTCCGCCGCGGCCTGCTCGATGACCGCCCGCCGACCGAGCTTGACCCGCAGCTTGCCCGGATCGAATTCAGCTTCAAGGTCGAATGCCCCTCCGACTTCGATTGCATCAGCCCCTGCGACTGCCCGGATGAGCCGCGCGAGATGCCCGAGATTTCCTATCTCGCGCGCGATATCGACAGCTTCCGGCAGGTTATGCTGGATCGGCTTGCCACGCTCCAGCCCGAAGCCCCGGCACCGCATGTGGTCGACCAGAAGATGGCCATCGTCGATGCGCTGGCCGTGCTGGCCGATCAGGTCGCCTACCAGCAGGACGCGGCCCATACCGAGGCCTATCTGTCCAAACTCCAGCACCGCATTTCGGCGCGGCGGCTGGGGCGGCTTGTCGATTACACGATGGATGAAGGCCAGAACGCCCGCGCCTTCGTTCACGTCGAGGCAGGGGCCGACGTGCTCCCCACAGGGCCCGGGTTCGAGCCGGTGATCCCGGCGGGCACGGCCTTTACCACGCGGCTGTCGGGCCAGTCCCTGCGCCTGCCCAACGACCCCGACGTGCTTGCCCGGGCGTCGATTGTCTTCGAGGCGATCACGGTCATCGAGGCGCTCTATGTCGATCACAACACGCTGTCGTTCTACACCTGGTCGGACCAGCGGTGCTGCCTGCCGCGCGGGGCCACGGCGGCCACCCTCAGAGGCCACCGGCCCAACCTCGCGCCGGGCATGTTTCTCGCCTTCGAGGAATTGGTGGGCCCCCGCAGCGGCAACAGCGCGGACCGGGACCGCTCCAACCGTCCGGTGGTCCGGCTGACATCCGTCCAGGCCTTCGAGAGCCCCGGCGTGCCTCTCACCGACCCGGTGACAACCGATGAGATCACCGAGATCGCATGGGACGTGATGGACGCGCTCGAGCGGCCCCTGTGCCTATCGGCAGAAACCGACGAGGCCTTCGGGCGGTTATTCCTCGACGAGGTCTCCGTCGCGCGTGGCAACATCTGCCTTGCCGATCACGGCCGCACCATCACCGACGAGGATTTGGGGCAGGTGCCCGCGTCCACCCGAAGCTGGGCACCGGGTTATGGCCCCGAAGCCATGGCCTCGACGCAACGGGAGGCCTGCGCCACCCAGCTCTGCGACCGTGAACGGCCCGAGCGTATTACGCCCCGCTACGCGCCGATGCTCGCGCAGGCGCCGCTTACCTTTGCCGCCCCCTTCGTTGGAGACGCGGGGGCGCGCGCGCATCTCGCCGCCACCGGCACGCCGGAACCCGCGCTGTCGCTGGTGGGCACGCTCAATGCCGTGCCCGATCCTTACACAGCCCGACGCGACCTGCTGGGCAGCGACGCCGATGCCCGAGACGTCGTGCCCGAGATCAACAACGAGGGCAGGGCGATCCTGCGCTTCGGCAACGACATCAACGGTCTGCGCCCCAATGCGGGCACGGCCTTCACCGCGACCTACCGCGTGGGCCTTGGACCTTCGGGCAACATCGGCGAGGACCGGCTGGTACACATCCGCAGCGATCTGGCCGACATCACCGGGGTGCGCAACATGACCCCCGGCACCGGCGGCCGCAGGCCCGAGACCATCAAGGAAATGCGCCGCCGCGCGCCCTTCGCCTTCCGCCGCCAGGACCGCGCCGTGACGCGCGAGGATCACGACGAGATGGCCAAGCGCTTCATCCCGCCCGAGGGCCCGCTGCAGGGCACCGTCACCGACATCATGCACACAGGCTCGTGGCACACGGTCTTCGTCACCGCCGACCGGCGCGGCGGGCTGCCCGTCACGCCCGCCTTCGAGACCGATCTGCGCGCGCATCTGGAACGCTACCGCATGGCCGGGCGCGATCTGGAAGTCGAGGGGCCGATCCCGGTGCCCATCGAGATCGACATGGAGGTCTGGGTCTGCAGCGACTACCTGCGCGGGCAGGTCAAGGCATCGGTGCTTGAACGGTTCTCCAGCAACGTGCTGCCCGACGGCACGCTTGGGGCTTTCCACCCCGACCGGATGAGTTTCGGACAAACGCTCTACCTGTCTCCGCTCATCGCGCTTGCCCAGTCGGTCGAGGGGGTGAAGGCCGTCGAGGTCACGCTCTTCCAGCGCTACGCCGACGCCCGCAGCAGCGGGCTCACCGACCGCAAACTGGAGTTCGGACGCCGCGAGATCGCGCGGCTCGACAATGATTCCAGCCATCCCGGCAACGGCGTGCTGCGGCTGACCATGAAGGGGGGCAGGTGATGGGCATCCAATTCTCCGATCTCTGCGGCTGCTGCAGCGGCATCTCGGTCAAGACCCCGCAGGCGGGATACCAGCGCCCGGGCCTGCCGGTGATCACCGCGCGGGCGGGCGACTACTGGGCCTTCAAGGACACGATGACTGCGCGCCTGACCTCCGTCGAATACGGCAACCTTTCGGACCTGCGCACCCGCGATCCGGAGGTTGATTTCTCCATCGCGCTGATCGACGCCTGGGCGGTCACGGGCGAAATACTCGGTTTCTACTACGACAGGCTGCTCTCAGAGACTTTGCTGCCCACGGCGGGAGAACTCTGGTCGCTGCACCAGCTGGCCGGGCTCGTCAGCTACCGACCGCACCCGGGTGTCTCGGCCGAGACGATGCTCGCGTTCAGCATGTCCACAACCGAAGGCGCGCCGCGCAAGGCGACATTGCCCTCGGGCATCAAGGTGCAAAGCACGCCGGGGCCGGACGAAAAGCCCGTAATCTTCGAGACCTCGGAGTCGGTGGAGGCCCGCCCCGCCTGGAACGCGATGCGGCCCCGGCTGACCTCGGTGCAGACGCTTTCCACCACGACAAAACGCCTCTTTCTCGATGGCACCGCCACGGGGCTCACGCCGGGTGACGCGATCTTCTACTTCGCCGATGACACCACCCCGGTCTTCGCGATCATCCGCCGGGTCGAATTGCGACCGGCGAACCTGGCCGAGGACCCCGACAGCCGCGATCTGACGCGGCTCACCATCGACGTGCAGGGCGGCACGCCCGAAAACCAGTCGGCGACAGCCCCGGCAGCGCCAACAGCCCCGACCTTTCCGCCGGACATCGTGCCGTACCTCGGCACGACTGTCACAGCGGGAGAACTGACGGAACTGCTCGAAGACGCGGAACTTGAGGAGGAGGACCTCTTCGATCCGCTCATCGGCGCGCCGGAGACCCCCAAACGCATCATCGTCTTCCGCGACAGCGCGGGAGTGTTCGGCAATACGGCACCCAAAATCTCGGCCCTGCCGCCGACAATGACCGGCGACGTTCCGACGTACGGCACGGACAACGGCAATATAATCATCACCGGGACAACCCCCGCCCCCTACAAAGGAGTAACGGCCGACCAATGGGCCGACGGGGACCTCACCGTGCTTGAAAACAGCGCCAACGCCGTCCACCTCGACCGGGTCGTCAAGGACATCGCGGCGGACAGCTACGCGCTCTTGCAGGACGGTTCCATCTGGGCCGTCTACGAGATCGACGCCGTGTCGGAACTGTCGCTCTCCGAATTCGCGATCACGGGCAAGGCGACCCGACTTGAGATGGATACCGACACCGGCTTCGACAGCTTCACAACGCGCGGCACGACGGTCTACGCCAATTCCGAATGGATCGACCTGCCGCGCGCCCCGCAGAACGATCCGCTGACTTCCGGCCAGATGCAGATCGCCCTCGATACCTGGGCGCCGGGACTGCAGAGCGAACAGAGCCTGTTCCTGACCGGCACCTACGCCGATGACCTCGATGCACCGGTGACACGGCTTGTGGAAATCGCCGAGGTCGAGCACCAGTTGTTCGCCGGAGGCAGCACCCGGATCACGCTGAAGGCAGGTCTTCTCGAAGACCTCGACCGGGGCGCGCTCAGGATCAACGGTAACGTCGCCGCCGCGAACCATGGCGAGACGACCGAGGAAATCCTTGGCAGCGGCGATCCCACGCAGCCCTTCCTGCAAGCGTTAGCCAAGCAGAAACCCCTTACCCATGTCACCGCGACGGTCCCCGGCGGCGCGCTGGCCGAGGCCGAGGTGCGCGTCAGTGGCGTCCTCTGGAAGCCGGTACGCGACCTGCTCGACGCCAAACCGGGCGACCGCGTCTATACCCTGACCGTCGATCCCGACGGCGTCGCGACCTTCGGCTTTGGCAATGGGGCGATGGGGGCGATGCCACCCTCGGGCACCGACAACATCACCGCGACCTACCGTACCGGCCTGGGCCTTGCAGGCCGTGTCAAGGCGGGGCAGCTCAGTATCCTGATGACCCGGCCCCTGGGGCTGGAAGAAGTCACGAACCCACTGCCGAGCGAGGGCGGTGCAGACCCCGAAACACTGGACAACCTGCGCGACAACGTCCCGCTCTCCTGTCGCACCATCGACCGCGTCGTGTCGCTCAGCGACTTCGCCGACTACGCCCGCGCCTTTGCCGGGATTGCCAAGTCCCGCGCCGAATGGGTGGAGTTCCCCGGCGCGGTCAAGCCGGGCGTCGTTGTCACCATCGCCGATGAAAAGGGGCAGGAGGTGCCCGATACGTCGAAGCTCTACAAGGATCTGCTGGCCGCGCTGACCGACGATGGCATTCCCTTTACCCATTTCCGCCTGCGCAGCTTCCGCCCTCGCTATTTCCGCATGGCCGCCAAGATCAAGGCGCTGGAGGACTACATCGAGGAAGACGTCATCGAAGATGTCGAGGCGGCCTTGCGCAAGGCCTACGCCTTCGAGGCCCGCAATTTCGCAGCACACGTCTTTGCCTCCGAAGTCATCACCACCATGCAGAACGTCGAGGGGGTCGAAGCAGTGACGCTCGACTACCTCTACCGGGGCAGCACCGCCGAACGGAACGAGGCGCTCTCCGCCGACCGCGCCTCACCCACGCAGGGGGCTGAGCTTCTGATGCTGCATCCCGAACCGCTCGATTATCTGGAGAAGATGACATGACCGAGCAGTTTCCCGTCGGAAAGTGGCTCTACGAGAGCCTGCCCGAGGTCTACCGCAGCCGCGACGCGAGCGAAGGCTATCCCCTGCGCGACTTCCTGATGGTGCTGGGAGAGACGGGCGATGTGCTGCTGGACGAGGCCGAAAGGCTTTATGACAACCAGTTCATCGAGACCTGCGAGGAATGGCTGGTCCCCTACATCGGCGCGCTGATCGGCTACCGCCCGGTGCATGACGTGGGCCGCATCAGCCAGCGCGCGCTGGTCGGGCGGTGGATCGAGCTTGTCCGTTCCAAAGGGACGGCGGCGACGGTCGAGGAGGTGGCGCGCGGGGCCACGGGCTGGCCTGCGAAGGTGGTGGAATACTTCCAGAACCTCGCGCATCCGCAATTCCTCAACCACCTGCGCGATGCCGTTCACGGCGGCCTCGACATGCGGAACGTGGCGCGGCTGGAGCATCTGGGCAGCGCTTTCGACAGCGCCCATCACACGGTGGACGTGGGCCGGATCGCGCTCCGGGAGGGACGGCACAACATCCAGAACATCGGTCTGTTCCTCTGGCGGCTGGGCCCCGATCAATGGCCGCGCCATCAGGCTTTCCAGGTGGGCCCGCGCCGCTTTGCGCTGCATACGCTTGGCCTCGACACGCAGGTCTTCAACACGCCAGAGACCGAAAGCAGCGCCGATGCGCTGGCCGGTCCCGTGAACCTGCCCATCCCGCTAGGGCGGCGATTCCTCGATGCCAACCTCGCGGACTACTACCCGCGCGCCTTCCGTATCTGGATAAATGGGCTGGAAATCCTGCCCGGCGGCATGCAAATATGCAACCTTTCGGATTCCGGCGCGGGCTGGGCCCATGCGCCTCAGAATACAGTCGCCTTCGACCCGGTGCTCGGCCGCATCGCCACGCCCGCCGCCGACGATCCGCCCGACAGCGTCGAGATGGAAGCCTATACCGCATTCCCGGCCGAGATCGGCGGTGGCGCCTACGAACGGGCCGCGGGCTTCGCGACCGCACTGACGCCGGTGACGACCGTTGCCACCGGCGACAACCTGCAAACAGCCCTGACCGGTGTGCAGACGGGCGGTGCCGTGGAGATCACGGATAGCGAGACCTATCCGGGCAGCTTCACCATCGATGTCGATCCCGACCAGCGGCTGGAATTCCGTGCCGCCAACGGCCAGCGCCCGACGCTCGAACTGACTGCGGACATGGAGATCACCGGCGCGGCACAGAGCGAGGTGACGCTCGACGGTCTGCTGATCGGCGGCGGTGCCATTGTCGTCCCGGACACCGGCAACAACGAATTGCGCCGTCTGACTTTGCGCCATGTCACCCTTCTGCCGGGGATCACGGCCCTCCCGGACGGCACTCCGCAGCAGCCGACCGCGCCTTCGCTGACCATCGAAGCCCCCAACGTGATCGTCGAGATCGACAGCTGCGTGCTCGGCGGTATCCGTTGCCACCCCAGCACGGTGATCGAGGTTGGCGACAGCGCGCTCGACGCGACCGAAAAGGCTAACGTCGCCCTCGCCGCGCTCGACGGTGAAAGCCCCGCCGGGCGCGTGACGATCCGCGAAAGCACCGTCATCGGCAAGATCAACGCCCGCGTCTTCACCCTGATCTCGAACGCGATCCTGATGGCGGAGCTGGCAACTGGCGATACATGGACCATCGCCATTCAGGCGCAGGACACGCAAACCGGCTGCGCACGGTTCTCCTATATCCCGCCGGGCTCCAAGGTGCCGCGCCGCTACCGTTGCCAGCCCAGCCTCGCGCTGGCCGAGGCCATGGCGGCGGCCAAGGAGGTCACGTCGACGCTCTCACCGGCGCAGGAAACCGCGATCACGCGGCGCGTACAAGGCCGCATGCGCCCCGGCTTCAACGAACGCCGCTATGGCCGCGCCGCCTATCTGCAACTGCGCAATTCGACGCCGCTGCGCATCCGCACGGGCGCGGACGATGAGAGCGAGATGGGCGTCTGGCACCAAGTGTACCAGCCACAGCGGGAAAGCAACCTGCTGACAAGGCTGGACGAATTCTTACCAAGCGGGCTGGAGGCCGGGTTCTTCTACGAGACCTGAGCCGCACCCGCATCCTGCAGGAGACACGCGATATGACCACCGATATCAGCCGCAAGACATTCGATCACCGCAGGAACACGACCTGGACCACCACCATGCAGGGCCGTGTGGCCACCGATGCGCCCATCAACGAAGACCGCCGCATCCGCGACCGTCGCCTGCGCGCCGAAACCGTCGACCTGATCGGGCGCTGCGGATACCCGTCTGCCCTGCCCACCTCTTTCGAGATTACCGTCTCCGGCGGCGATCTCGAGATCGGGCCGGGCCGCTACTACGTCGACGGCCACCTGGCCGAGAATTTCGGGACCGGGACGGAGGTCTTCAACGAAATCCTGTCCGAAATGCGCAGCCCCGATCCGGTGGACTTCGACGATCAGCCCTATCTCCCCGGTGCCGATCCCTTTGTGCCCGCCGACGGGTTGCACCTGATCTACCTTGACGTCTGGCAGCGTGACGTGACCTTCCTCGAGGACGAGAGCATTCTCGATCCCGGAATTACCGTCGACACCTTCGCGCGGCGGCAGACCGTCTGGCAGGTCAAGGCGTTCGGGCCGGTCCCGAACGATACGATCTGTTCGACGCCGGACGCAGACATTCCCAACTGGCCCGAGGAAATCGCCCCCTCCGTTGCGCGGCTGAGTTCGCGCGCTGATCCCGCGCAGGCCGAAACCGATCCTTGCCTGCTGCCGCCAGACGCCGCCTATCGCGGCATCGACAACCGCACCTATCTCGCCGTGGTCCACGGGTTCGACCAGAATGGCACGCCGCTTATCAAATACTCCAAGACCCATGGCACCGTGGCGACGACGATCCTGTCGCAGCCCCAGGGCGATGTGCTTGAGGTCGCCGAGGTCGCCAAGGACGACTTCCTGCGCTTCAACCCCGGCGACTGGGTCGAGATCACCGACGAACCGCGCCTGCTGGCCGGTGAATCCGGCACCATGGCCAAGGTGCTGACGGTGGATGATCCCACCAACACGATCACGCTTGAGAACGCGCTGCCCGCTAATGCCGTCCGCCTTGACGGCGCGGGGCCCGACCTCGATCAGCAGTATCACCCGGTCATCCGCCGCTGGGACCAGTCCGGCCAGATCGTCGACAATGACGGCAACCCCATTACCGACCTCGACCTGGTGGGCTCTTCCGGTCTGATCCCGATGCCGACCGACGGCACCTGGATCGCCCTCAAGGACGGGGTGGAGATTTCCATGACGCTGGCCGCCGGTACCGGCTCGATCCGGATCGGGGACCGCTGGACCTTCATCGCGCGCTACGCCGACAATTCTGTGGAAGAACTGAACGCGGCCCCACCGGAGGACTTCCAGCACCACTACTGCCGCCTCGCACTGGTCGAGGCATCCGGTGGCAACTGGATCGCGCCCGCGGTGTCCGATTGCCGCGATCCGATCGACTTTGCCGGCGATTGCTGTTGCACCGTGGTCGTGCAGCCGGGCGAGGATATCCAGGCCGCTATCGACAGCCTGCCAGACGACGTGGGCGGCTGCGTCTGTCTCAAGGCAGGGCTGCACAACGTGTCCTCGGCCGTTCGGATCACCACGCCCAACGTGGTGCTGCACGGCGAATCCCCCGGTGTCACGCTGGCGCACACGGGTGATGGCACCGTGCTGGAGATTTCGGGGACGACCAGCGTCCGCGTCTCCTTGATCCGGTTCGAGCACCAGTCGGCCGCGGCCAACGATCTCGGGATCCTCGAGGTGATCTCCTCCGCCGATGTCGCAGTGACCGACTGCGCCTTTTTCGCCGCGCGGGGCACGTCCTCGGCAGGGGTGGTGCTGGCCGATGCCTCGAACATCCGTATCGAGGCCAGCCGCTTCGAGGCGCTGGTCTTTGGCATCCTGGCCTATGAGCGCTGCGATCACATCGAGGTCATCGATAATTCCATGACCCTCGGCGCGCAAAGCTTCGTGGGCCAGCTTGGCATCAGCGCGGTCAACGTGACCGGCCCGGTGAGGGCCAGCGGCAACCGCATTTCCGGCGCAATCACCGGGATCAGCATCAACGACGATGCAACCGGGGCAAGCCGCGGATCGCTGGGGCAGGGCTCCGAGGTCAGCGGGAACGAGATCGACCTGATGCAGACCGGCGCGTCCCCCGGCGACACGATTGTCTTCTTCGGCATCGACACGGGCGCGGGAGACTGTCTGATCACCGGCAATCGCGTCAGCTTCATCGGCAGCGCCACCGCCGGCATCCGTGCCAGCGGCATCGGCACCAAGATCACGCAGAACGTGGTCGAAGTGAATTTCGTGGCCGACGACGATGCGCGCAACGTCGGCATCTTCCTCGGCAATGGCCCCGATCAGGACCACCTTACCGAACATGCGGTCGTTGCCGAGAACACCCTGCGCGGCGTGACCACGGGCATTTTCGTGGGCGACACCCGCGACGTCCTTGTCAGCGGGAACGAGATCGACCCCTTCCCGACATTCGACTTCACGCCCGGCATCTTCCTGAACGAGGCCATCGCGACCCGCGTCAGCGACAATGCCATCCGCGGTTCGGGCAGCGGCGTGATCTCGACCTCGGGCCGCTACCTGCGGCTGAGCGGAAACACCATCGCCGACACCGGCTTCGGCGTGGCACTTGGGCTCGAACTCGCCCCGACCGTCGCCAACAACTCGGTGACGAATGCCGCGCTCTTCGGGGTGCTTGGGCTTCTGACTGTCGCCCGGACAAGCTTTACCGAGAACCACCTGTCCAACGTCGGCTGGTTCGGCCCCTTGCCCTTTGCGCTGGGAACGCTTTTCGTGCTGGGCGAATGGCAGGTGGAGGCCAACGAGGTGATCGACACCGGCGTGCCCATCGACGGTGCCGCCAACAACAGCCCCACGCGCGGCATCCTGGGGGCCTTCGTGATGGAGGCGCGGATCGAGAGCAATCTTGTGACCTATTCCAACGGCGCCTTGCTGCCCGACGGGCGCGAGGACCGCGCGCTGCTGATCCACGGGCTTCTGGAGTTCAGTGCCGTGGGTGGCCCGGGTGCGCTGACGCTTGGCTTCCCTTGCCAGATCACCAACAACAAGTTCACGGGCAAGGGGCTTTCGGCGCTCGTCGAAATCCTCGAACTGCCGATCACGGAGACCTTCAACGCGAGGTTCGAACGGGTGTTCTTCAACCACAATTATTGCTGGCACCTCGGCCCAGGGATCGAGTCGGGGGACAATGCCACCGTCGTCCTCGAAGGCTCGGCAGCTGTGGTGATGGGCAACCAGATCAAGACCATGAACGGCATGATGCCCTCGGTCAACATGGGCAACATGCCCGGTACGGTCGTCGGCAACATTACCACAGCAGGCTTCGCAGACGACCCGAACTTCCCCGCCAACGAGGCCGACTTCAACCGGCAGCTCTAGGACAGAAAGGAGGCCCAGATGAGCATTACCAAGCTGATCAAGGACCAGACCAAGCTTTTCAGCGAGATCGACAAGAAATTCGCGGAAAAAGTGACGCCGCAGAACTACCAGGCGCGCATCAAGGCCGTGACCGATACGCAGGAGAAACGGATCGAAGCGCGGATCAAATCGCTGGAGAAACAGAAGGCCGCGGCGGTGGCGCGCTACGACGCCGCGATCAAGGTCGAGAAAGAGGCGCTTGCCAAGATCAAGTCGCACCAGCCCGATCTCAAGCAGCGCCAGGGCGGCACCGGCGGCACGCCGCGCAAACCGGACAAGCCCGCGCCCGCCAAGCCCAGGGCGGGAGGGACCAAGAAGAAATGAGCGCGAGTGGAGCGACCCCTAGTGCCCTCGAAACTGATTGGCGCCGGGCCTCCCGGGGTGCTACGATCCCACCATGCGCAGCCTGCTGACAGTCCTTCTTTCTGGCTTGCTTGCCATTTGCCCCATGACGCCCCTTGTCGCCCAGTCCCGGATGATCGAGACCTTCGAAGACCAGCCAGAAACGCGATGGCGCTTCTTCTCCGATCAGGTGATGGGCGGTGTATCCACGGGCAAGGTGACCTTCCTGTCCGAAGGCGGCCTCAATTTCGCGCGCATGACCGGGACGGTCAGTACCGAGAACCGGGGTGGTTTCATCCAGATGCGCCTCGACCTCGACGCGCCCCCGCCTGATGGCGCAACCGGTGTCGTCCTGCGGGTGCGCGGCAACGATCAGCGCTATTTCGTCCATCTGCGCACTGCCGGAACGATGCTGCCGTGGCAGTACTACCAGGCCGGTTTCGATGTGACCGGGGCATGGACCGAGGTCCGGCTGCCCTTCTCAGCATTCAGCGCCTCGGGTCGCTTGCTGCGCAATACCCCGAAGGCAAGCAGTGTCAAATCGGTCGCGGTTGTGGCCTACGGCAGGGATCACGCCGCCGGGATCGACGTTGCGGAGATCGGCTTCTACTGAGTGAACAAGCCCTCAAAGGCAGGCCATCAGCAGCTTGCGCGTGTTCTCCTCGGTCATCTCGACCGGATTGCCCCCGGTGCTCGGATCGGCCAAAGCGCCCCTGACGATGCGGTCGATGTCGGGGTCCTTCACCCCCAGATCGCCCAGTGTCGCCGGAATGCCCATCGCGGCATTGAGATCATCCACAAAGCCGCAGAACCCGTCAAAGCCGCCTTCGATCCCCAGATACCACGCCGCGCGCTCGATCACGCCAGTAATCGCGGGCTTGTTGAACTGGAGCACGGCGGGCATGCAGACCGCGTTCGTTGTCCCGTGATGGGTGTGATAGATCGCCCCGATGGGATGCGACAGCGCATGGATCGCCCCCAGCCCCTTCTGGAACGCCGTTGCCCCCATGGCCGCCGCCGACATCATCTGCGCCCGCGCTTCGATGTCCGAACCATCGGCATAGGCGCGCGGCAGGTAAACCTTGACCAGCCGCATGCCTTCAAGCGCGATGCCCTGGCTCATCGGGTGGTAATGGGGCGAGCAAAAAGCCTCGACGCAATGGGCAAAGGCATCAAGCCCGGTGCCCGCCGTGATGAAGGGCGGCATGCCCACCGTCAGCTCGGGGTCACAGATCACCACGCGGGGGAGAATCCGGGGATGGAAGATGATCTTTTTCTCCGCCGTCTCCGAGTTGGTGATGACCGAGGCGCGGCCCACCTCTGACCCCGTCCCGGCCGTGGTGGGCACCGCGACGATCGGCGCGATGGCCTCCGGATCGGCCCGCGTCCACCAGTCGCCGATATCCTCGAAATCCCAGATCGGGCGCGACTGCCCCGCCATGAAAGCGACAACCTTGCCCAGGTCCAGCCCCGAGCCGCCGCCGAAGGCGATGACCCCGTCATGTCCGCCTTCGCGGTAGGCTTTCACCCCGGCCTCGGCGTTCTTCTCATTGGGGTTCGGGTCCACGTCCGAGAACATCGCGCGGCCCAGACCGGCGTCCTCCAGCAGGTCGAGCGTCCGGGTGGCGATCGCCATCCCGGCAAGACCCCGGTCGGTGACCAGCAGCGGCTTCTGGATGCCCGCAGCGGCACAGGCCTGGGCGATTTCCGAGATGCGGCCCGCGCCAAAGCGGATGGACGTAGGGTAGGACCAATTGGCAGTCAGGCTCATGGGTCAGGCTTTCTTGAGGTGGTAGGATTTGGGTCGCGTGAGGTTGTGATAGCCGATCACCGACAGCCCGCCGCCCTTGCCGGTATCCTTGCAGCCGGTCCAGCAGAGGCCGGGGTCGAGGTAATCTGCGCGGTTCTGGAACACGGTGCCGGTTTCGATGGCATCGCCAATGGCCTCGGCGCGGCCCGTGTCGGCGGTCCAGACAGAAGCCGTCAGGCCGTACTCGCTGTCGTTCATCAGCGCAATCGCCTCGGCGTCGTCCTTGACGGGCATGATGCCGACCACGGGACCAAAGCTTTCTTCGCGCATCACGCGCATGTCGTGGGTCACATCAGTCAGGATTTGTGGCATCAGGTAAGCGCCGCCTGCCTCGGGGAAAAGCACCGGGTCGATCAGGGCCTTCGCCCCCGCCGCCACGGCCTCTTCGGTCTGCTTGCGCACCTCATCGGCAAAACGGACCTGCGCCATCGGTCCCAGTGTGGTCTCATTGTCAAGCGGATTGCCCAGTTTGTAGCCCTCCACGATGGAAACCGCTTTATCTACGAAGCGCTCGAAATGCTGCTCGGCCAGGTAAATCCGTTCGATCCCGCAGCAACATTGGCCCGAGTTGAACATCGCCCCGTCGATCAGCGTCTCCGCAGCCGCCTCGACATCCGCGTCGTCGCAAACATAGCCGGGATCCTTGCCCCCCAATTCGAGCCCAAGCCCTGCAAAGGTGCTCGCCGCCGCACGCTCGATGGCCTTGCCGCCCGCCACGGAGCCGGTGAAATTCACGAAGCCGAAGGAGCGCGCGGCAATCAGTTCGGACGTGGTCTCGTGGTCGAGGAACACATTCTGAAACACCTCCTCCGGTACACCCGCCGCGTGAAAGGCCTCGGCCATCCGTTCGCCCACCAGCGGTGTTTGCGACGCATGTTTCAGCATCACCGTATTGCCCGCGATCAGGGCAGGTGTCACGGTGTTGATCGCGGTCATGTAGGGGTAGTTCCACGGTGCGACCACCAGCACCACGCCATGCGGCACCCGCTTGATCATCCGGTGGAAGCGGTCGCTGTCCTCGATCTGGATCGGCGAAAGCGCATCCCGCGCGATCCCGGCCATATAGGTCGCGCGTTCATTGAAGCCGCCGAACTCCCCGCCATAGCGGACCGGCCGTCCCATCTGGTGCGCAAGCTCGGGCACGATGAGGTCGTTCATCTCGCCGACCTTGGCGACCCCGGCCAGAACCAGCCGGATACGGTCATCCAGCGGCAATGCCGCCCAATCCGCTTGCGCGGCCTTCGCCGCATCCACGGCGGCGCGCGCAGCCTCGGGGGACAGAGTGTCACGTTCGGCGTAGACCGAGCCGTCGATGGGAGAGATACAGCGGATCATGGGGGTGCCTTCAGAAAGGTTCATTAATGTCGATGTCGTTGAGGCTGCTATGAGTGATCTCCCAGCCTCCTGACGCAGTCTCGCGCAGGACGTTCAGGTTGATTCCCGCCACGCGCGTTCCGTCAGGGATATCAGCCTCAAAGCGCAGCAGGCACACTGCGGATGGCCCCGCCACTTGCAAATCCACCACTTGGGCCGTCTTGTTGCGCTCGCCCTCCTCGAACCAGGTCAAATGCGCGTCTTCGATGGCGTCGCGCCCTTGCGCCGGCGGTCCCCAGGGTGAGACGACCCAGGCGTTTTCGGCGAAAACGCCCGCGCACCCCTTGGCGTCAAGCCCTTCGTAGGCGGCGAAATAGCGGGTCCAGAGGTCCCGGATCGCGGTCTCGGCACTCTCGTTCATGCCCGCTCAAACCCACGTGCGATTTCCCAGTCCGTCACCACGCGGTCGAATTCCTCCTGCTCCCATTCGGCATTCCGCGTGTAATGGTCGACCACGTCATCCCCCATCGCCTCGCGCAGAAAGGCAGAGTTGCGCAGGGTCTCGGTTGCGGCGCGCAGCGTCTGCGGAATGTCCTGGGCGTTCTTCGCGTCGTAAATGTCGCCCCGCGTGGGCGGCGCCAGTTCCATCTGATCCTCGATCCCCCTGATCCCCGCCGCCAGCATCGCCGCCTGCGCGAGGTAGGGGTTCAGGTCCGACCCGCCGATGCGGCATTCCACGCGCACGCCCTTGGTGCCTTCGCCACAAAGGCGGAAGCCCGCGGTGCGGTTGTCGACGGACCAGACGGTCTTGGTCGGCGCGAAAGTCCCCTTGGCGAAGCGCTTGTAGCTGTTGACGTAGGGGGCAAGGAAAAAGGTGTAATCGGGCGCGTAGTGAATGAGCCCCGCCATGTAGTGCTTCATCAGTTGCGACATCCCGAGCGCATCGCTTTCGTCGTAGAAGGCGGGGTCGCCGTCCTTCCAGAGCGACTGGTGCACATGGGACGAACTGCCCACCTTGTCGTGATGCCACTTGGGCAGGAAGGACGCCGCGTGCCCGTTCTGCCAGGCAATCTCCTTTACACCTTGTTTCGCAATCGAATGATGGTCCGCGCAGTCGAGCGCGGAGGCGTAGCGGATGTTCAGTTCTTCCTGACCTGTCTCCGCCTCGCCCTTGGAATTCTCGATGGGCAGCCCGGCGGCAAAGAGGTGATTGCGGATGGGCCGCATCACGTGCTCTTCCTTGGTGGTCTGGAAGATATTGTAGTCCTCGTTCATCCCGCTGAGCGGCGTGAGGTCCCGATAACCGCCCTTGCGGATGTCGTCGAAGGACTTTTCGAACAGGAAGAACTCCAGCTCCGTTGCCATCATCGCGTCAAAGCCCAACTCGCCAAGTCGCACCACCTGCCGCTTGAGCATGGCGCGCGGATCGTGAGGGACGGGCGCATGGGTGTGATGATCGAGGATATCGCAAAGCACCATCACCGTACCCTCAAGCCAGGGTATCAGTCGGATCGTCGAAAGATCCGGTGCCATGATGTAATCGCCATAGCCCTTTCGCCACGAGGTCGCGGCATAACCATCGGGCGTGGCCATCTCGAGGTCCGTGGCCAGCAGGTAGTTGCAGCAGTGGGTCTCCTTGAACGAGGACTCCACGAAATTCACAGCGTGAAATCGCTTGCCCATCAACCGGCCCTGCATGTCCGTGAAGCAGGTCAGCACGGTGTCGATTTCCCCGGTCGAGACGCGGGATTTCAGATCGTCAAAGCTCAGGTTGCCGGGCATTTGGGTGTCCTTTGGTCAGAGCGACGCCCCGGGGATGTCCCGGGGCCTCGGAATTTCAAAACGCAGCACAAGCCGCGCGGGGGTCCCGGGTCAAGCCCGGGACGCTGCGGTCAGGTGTAACGGTAAGGCCGTCCAGCCTTCTCCATATCCGCATTGTACTGCTTGAAGATATCGACAACCTGCCGCTTCACGTCGCTTTCCGCCGCGATTTCTTCCCAGAACTCGCGCGCCGCCGCTTCGACCGTCGCCCACTCCGCGTCCGGGATCGTCGTCAGCTTCAGCTTGTCACCATGCACGCGCAACCGTGCCTCGCCGCCCCAGTACCAGTGCTGGCGGTAGTAATGCGACTGCTCGCAGCAGACCTGGAACAGCATCTGCAGGTCTTCGGGCAGTTCGTTCCAGCGGTCCATGTTAGCAAAGAAATGCCCGATCCAGGCGCCCGAGATGTTGTTGGTGAGGAAGTAGTTGGTCACATCGGCCCAGCCCACGGTGTAATCCTCGGTGATGCCCGACCAGGCGATACCGTCCAATTCGCCCGTTTGCACCGCGACCTCGATGTCTTCCCAGGGCAGGTTCACCGGCACCACGCCGAACTGGCTCAGGAAGCGCCCGGCGGTAGGGAAGGTGAAGATGCGCTTGCCTTCCATGTCCGCGAGCGAGTTGATCGGGTCCTTGGTGGCAAAGTGGCAGGGGTCCCAGGCACCGGCGCTGATGTGCTTGACGCCGACCTTCTCGTACTCCGACGCCCAGATCTCGTTCAGCCCGTACTGATTGAAGAGCACCGGCACGTCGAGGGAGTAGCGCGAGCCGAAGGGGAAATAACCGCCGAACACGGTGACTTCGGTCGGCGAGGCCATGGAATCGTCATCCGACTGCACCGCGTCGATGGTCCCCCGCTGCATCGCCTGGAACAGCTCACCCGTCGGCACCAGCTGATCGGCGTAGAACAGCTCGATCTGCATCCGGTCGCCCGCGATCTGGTTGAACATCTTGATCGCCGGGTCGATCACCTCGGCCGCCAGCGCGGCACCGGCATAGGTCTGCATCCGCCAGGTGATCGTGTTCTGCGCCAGCGCCGGGGTGGCCAATGCGGCGGGGCCCGCGACGGCGGCACCCTTGATGAAATTGCGTCTTGTGGTCATCACTTCTCTCCTTGTTGTCAAATCATGCCGGTTGGCCCGGCTTATAGGGTTCATTTTCCGTAAACGTATTCCGGCAACCACAGCGCGATCTGCGGGAAGAGCATCACCAGCGTCAGCGCCCCCACCATCACCATCACAAAAGGTGTGATGGAGGCATAGATGTCCCGCAGCCTGATTTCCGGCGGGGCCATGGCGCGCATCAGAAACAGATTATACCCGAAAGGCGGGGTCATGTACGCAATCTGTGTCGTGATCGTGTAAAGGATACCATACCAGATCAGGTCGAACCCCAGCGCCCCCACCAGCGGCACGTAAAGCGGGGCGACGATCACCAGCATCGCGGTGTCATCGAGGAACGTGCCCATCACGATGAAGCTGAGCTGCATCAGGATCAGGATCATCCAGGGGCTGAGGTGCAGTTGCTCGGTAAAGAGGTTCTCAATGGCCTTCACCGCGCCCAGCCCGTCAAAGACCGCGCCAAAGGCCAGGGCGGCGAGGATGATCCACATGAACATGCAGGTGATGCCCAGCGTGTTGCGCACGGAGTTCTCGAACACCTTCTTCGTCATCCGCCCCTTGAGCACGGCGGCGACAAAGGCCGCCAGCGCCCCGATGGCCGAGCTTTCCACCAACGACGTCCAGCCATTGACGAAGGGCACCATCATCACCGCGAAAATGATGATCGGCAAAAGCCCCGCGCGCAGCAGCCGCAGCTTTTCGCCGCGCGGCATGTCGCGGTCCTCGGCACTCAGCACCGGACCGAGTTCGGGATTGAGGCGGCAGCGCACCGCGATGTAGAGTACGAACAACGCCGCCATCATCAGGCCCGGGATCACGCCCGCCAGCCACAACTGCCCCACCGGCTGCCGCGCGATCATAGCATAGAGCACCAGCACCACCGAGGGCGGCACGAGGATGCCCAGCGACGATCCCGCCTGAATGACCCCCGTCACCATCCGCTTGTCATAGCCGCGCTTCAAAAGCTCGGGCAAAGCAATCGTCGCGCCAATCGCCATGCCCGCGACGGACAGCCCGTTCATGGCCGAAATCAGCACCATCAACCCGATTGTCCCAATCGCCAGCCCGCCGCGCAGGCCACCCATCCAGACGTGGAACATTCGGTACAAATCGTCAGCGATCTTGGACTCGCTCAGTACGTACCCCATGAAAATGAACATCGGCAGCGTCAACAGCGGATACCATTTCATCAGCTTCATCGCCGCCGCGAAGCCAAGGTCATAGCCACCCCGATCCCCGTAGAACAGCAGCGCCGCCACGACGGCCACAAACCCAATCGCGCCAAAGACCCGCTGACCCGTCAACAGCATCAGCATCATGGTCGAGAACATGAGCGTGGCGATCACTTCGTAGGACATCAGACGGGCTCACCCCTGAGCCGCAGCACGTCCTTGAAGAACTCCGACAGACACTGCAGCAGCATCAGGAAGAAGCCCGCTATCATCACCGCCTTGATCGGCCACATGTAGGGGCGCCAGGCCGAGGAGGATTGCTCAAGTCGCCCGACCTCTTCCGCGCCGATCACGACATTGAACAGGTAGGAAATCGGCGCGTTCTTCCAGTAGCCCAGCGAATAAGCGGTCGAGATCAGCGCGCCGTAAAGCAGCACGGCGAGATAGAAGATCAGAAAGCAGACGGTGATCAGGTCGAACCACGCCTTGCGCCGGTCCGACCAGCCGCCATAAAGCAGATCCATCCGCACGTGCGACGACATCTGCACCGTGTAGGGCCCGCCGAGGATGTAGTAGCCCACCATCACGAACTGCGCCATTTCCAGCGTCCAGAGCGACGGCAGGAAAAAGGTCTTGGACACAGAGGACCACAGCAGGATGCCCATCAGCACGAAAATGCCGTACATCACGATCCGGCCCAGCCGGTGGTTGATGGCGTCCACGCCCCGGATGAAGCCGCGCATCACACCGGTCACAGCACACCCGCCATGTTCGCATCCATCCATGCCAGCGCATCACCGACCCAACCGGCCAGCATCCGTCCGATCTCGGCCTGCTGTTCCCCGGTCTTGATGAGATCATTTCGCACTTCGATCATCACGCCGGGATGACCGTTGGCGTCGCCGTGGATATTGAGCGTGTGCATCACGCCGTCCTGCGGACCGTAAGGCGCATTGCGCTCGACCCGGTGCGTGCTGTGGTCTTTTGCAATCTCCAGCATGGCATCCGTCAGTCGGCTATCCGCGTCATGCAACAGGCCGATCTCAACCTCGCGCGTCTTCCCAAGATAAACCGGCGTGAAACTATGCACCGTCACGATCACCGGTGCCACCCGCCGCGCGAGCGCCTCGGCCACGCGTCCGTGGAAAGGCTTGTAGATATGCGCGATACGCCGCTTGCGCTCCCGCTCGGGCAGATCGACATTGCCCGGCACGTCGATCACCTCGCTGCGCGCGGGCATCGCCCCGGCGGCGGTGGGCGGGCGGTTCAGGTCATAGAGAAGCCGCGACAGCGTGCCCGCGATCAGCACCGCGCCCATATCCTCGGCCATCTGCCGTGCGGCCCCCAGCGCGCCGGGATCCCAGGCGATATGGCTCTCCCTGTGTTCGACCGGAAGGCCAAGGTGATCGTATTCCGCAGGCATGTGGCATGAGGCGTGCTCGCAAATCAGCAGCACAGGCGATGTCGCCTGCGCATTGAAGACCTCGAAAGGCTCCGGGTCCATGTTGTTGTGATCTGCGTGCATCAAGCCCCCTGAATGACAAAACTCTTGCCAGCGGGGGATTCTGTCAACACAATTATGAAAAATTTATCTCACGCCAGAGGGCTTTGATAAATTCTTGCGCAAACGCGGAGGGCGGCTTGTCCGGCGACATGCTCACGATATCGGACCGCATCCAGCACAAACTGGATGATCTGACCCGCGCCGAGCGGCAACTGGCGCTGTCGATCCTCGAAAACTACCCCGCCTCCGGCCTCGGGCCGCTGACAGCACTCGCCAAGGATGCGGATGTTTCGGTCCCCACGGTCGCCCGGATGGTGCAGAAACTCGGTTACAAGGGCTATCCCGAATTCCAGGCCGAACTGCGCGAGGAACTGCGCGCCAAGGCACAAGGCCCCATCTCCAAGCACGACACCTGGGCCGAAGCCGCGCCCTCGGAGCATATGCTCAACCGGTTCACGGATGCGGTAATCGGCAACATCCGCAACACGCTGGCCCGGATCGACGCGCATTCCTTCGACGCCGCCAGCGCGCTGGCCGGAGATCCCGACCGCCATCTCTACATCGTCGGCGGCCGGATCACCCATACGCTTGCTGAATATCTCTTCCTGCACATGCAGACGATCCGCCCGAACCTGACACATGTGCAATCCACCTCGAACTCATGGCCGCACTACCTGCTTAACGCACGCAAGGGCGATGTCTTCATCATCTTCGACGTCCGCCGCTACGAGAACAACACCCTGAAACTGGCAGAAATGGCCCACGCCCGCGGGGCCGAGATCATCCTCTTCACCGATCAATGGCGCTCCCCGGTGCACAGCCTCGCCACCCACAGCTTTTCCAGCCGTATCGTGGTCCCCTCCGCCTGGGACTCGGCAGCGACGACAATGCTGCTGGTGGAGACGATGATCGCCTCGGTGCAGAACCTCGACTGGGATCAGACCAAAGCGCGGATGGAAGAGCTGGAGGAGATGTTCGACCGCACGCGGCTCTTTCGGAAATTCACCTAGCTTGCGCCTTCGATAAGATCGCGACAGGCGGGACGTGCGCCGTTTCGGAATCTCTCTATGGCGCAGCCTTGGGCCGTTAACGTCACGCCAGCTCCGTCACAGCCTATTTCCCCCCGGCATAGGACAGGATCATCGCGTTCCGCGCTTCCAGAAAGCGCGCCGGGCTCATGCCGAAATACCGCGTGAAATCATGCGACATATGCGCTTCGTCGTAGTATCCCGTCTCGACCGCCAAGTCGGCAAGCGTCGAAAAGCGCGCAGCGCTTAGCTGACGGATCGTATTGTTCAGCCGCGCCACGTTTGCAAAACGCTTGGGCGAGAGTCCGACAATTTCCGTAAAGCGTCGGGTCAGCGTGCGGCGTGACATGTCGAATTGCTCACTCAGATCGCTCATCCTGATCTGGCCGCGCTGGCGGTCGATTTCCGCGGCCACGAAGTCGATCATCCTGCCGCGGACGGGGTGCATCGACGCCTGCTCGAGCAGCATCATCGAGAACGCGGCGATCCGTTCATCCCGGTTGCGCGCCCGACCGACGCGGTCAAGCATGCGGTCTACCGCGCGCCGGGGCAAAAGGTCGCGCACGTCCACGGAAAGCCCGTGAAGCTCGTTTCCGGGAAGCCCAAAGAGCCGCATCAGGGCAGACGGTTTCAGCTCGGCCATGATATGCCCGATCTCGCCGCGATAGTGCACCTCGATATCGTCGTCCCCGACGTGCCCGCAGAAATGGAAGGCGCTCGCCATGGTTTTTTCTGCACCTCGCTGCGATGAAATGGGATCCCGGAAGACGAACCCGATAAAACAGCGACCGGTCGGAAAAGGTCGGATTTGGTAATCGACGCTGTACCGAATGTCGGCGTAGAGAAATCTCTCTACATAGGGCGCCACCTCAGGCGGCGGTGAACAGACTTCGTAGATGTCGGGGGCCGATGTCATTCGCTTTCCCCTTTCATGCCGTTTGCCTCTGCGACCGGAGGCGGGCAACCGGCCGCTCCGTTCTGCAGGCAGAGCAATGGTATGTCCGCACCACGGCAGTGGCCAACTTCCCATCGGCGCGAAAATCGCCGGTCCGAAAACGCGGCTGCCCGCGCGCGGCGATATTTGGCCAGTTTTTACAATCCAAGTGATTCCTTCAAGGTCTAGCCTCTGCTTGGGAGCAGAACGGACCGGGCCATTCGGCTTCCCGGCCCATCGCGAAGAACTCTCTCAGACTCGCTTGTTTCGCCAACTTCGCATCTGGGTCGAAGTGAAGCTCGATTGGAAAGACGCAATGGGAAAACCGCGACTGCACAAGGTCAAGAAGGGCGAGACAATCGCGGCAATCGCGAAATCGTACGGGCACGCTTCGGGCGATGACATCTGGTATCACGACTACAACAATAAGCTGCGCAAGAAGCACAAAACCCCGACGACGCTCGCACCGGGCGACGTGCTCACCATCCCGTTGACGAAGGGCGAGCTGCTTACCCTGAACCTCTGGCTCGCGCAGGCAGAGGCCGAACTCGACCTGTCCAAGGCGCTTTCTTTCAAATCCGAGAAGCTGTCGAGGTCTGCTACTTCCGCAATGGCTGAGTACAAGAACAACCAGAAATACTGCGACATGATGGTGAAGGAGATCGAGAAGGCGGCGAAGGATATCGACGGTCTGTTCGTCACCGTCGACACGGTCGCCAGTATCGCGACCATGTTCGTCAGTCTCGGCGCGATCGCCAAGAGATCGTCGATGGCCGCCTCGGCGACGGGCAAGGAACTGGCCGCGATCAACAAGGAGGCAGCGGGCATAGCCAAGGAGATGGCCAAGAAGCCGATCAAGGAGAGCGCGGCGAAAAAGGGCATCGAACACCTGAAGACCGACAAGGATGTCTCCGAGGTCGGCAAGCGCATCGCTTTTGCCGCTGAATGCGCGATGTCGGTCAGCAGCCCCTCGTTCTGGGCCAAGGGCATCATCGGGCTCTGGAATGGCAAATCAGTTGGAGAGACCCTCGCCTGGGACCCGGTCAAGGAACTCAAGAAGCAGGCGAACGAGGTCAAGATCGAGTACGGCAAGCGGAACGGCGAACTTTTCAAGTCCATCAATCAGTTGCAGAAGTCGGCCTCACAGCTCGCCGGGATGGCGAAGGATGCCGAGGCCCGGGCAAGAAAGCTGACAAAGGCAGCGGATGCCATGCCTGCCTGAGGGAAAGCGCGGGCGGTTTTCCGCGACGGTACCCATCATGATTACGACGCCCCTGGCTGGAGGAATTTGCCATGGCACCACCCAAGAGATTCCGGCTTACGGTCGAAGAACAACACGCGCGACTTGCCGAAAGTATCGACAAGCAGAAACCGAAATATCCGGTCATCAACGGTCTGAAAGACGCCATTGCTTATCACGTCGGTCTCAGCGCAACGATGCTTGATGCCCGTCTCAAGCTCGAGAAACGCAAGAAGACCGTCAAGAAGGACAGGATTGACCCCAAGACCCTCGAAGTACTGGACCCAACCGAGCTGAAGAAGACCGATAAGCGACTGAAGAAGGTAGAAAAAGCGAGCGCCGACATGGGCAAGGTGCTCGCGCAAATGTCGCAGCTTGAGAAGGAATCGCTGGATATGAAGACCAAGCTGGAAAAGGCATCCAAGAAAGGGCTTTCCGCAATTGAACTCAACAGATTCATGAAGGATGCAAAGGCGCAGAAGGGGCGGATGGAAAAGGCGACGAAGGGCTTTCTCGTGGCCATGGCGACAGCCGAAGCCAACCTGCGGATCATCGAAAAAGGCGAGGCGGAAAGGCTCAAACAGGCAATGGCCGCTGGCAGAGGTATCTACTGAGAGGTTCCGCCTGATGCATTGAGGTGCACGCAAATCAACGATAGAACCCTCAGCTCTCCCCCACCCACCGCATCAACACCTGCCGCCGCACGCAGGCCACGGCGAGAACCGCCGTCAGTGTCAGCAGGACAGTCTGCGCCGTCGCGCTGTCGAAATGGAAACGCGCGTGAGTTCCCAGCAACACCGATCCTGCGCAGACCAGTACCGCCACCAACAGTCTCTCCAGCCGGATCGCAGTCCCTTAGGACTGGGGTACGGCGACGACGATGCTGGTGGATGCCATGATCGCCTCGGTGCAGAACCGCGACTTGGTTCTGACCAAGGCGCGCATGGAAGAGCCGAAGGAGAGGTTCGACCGGACGTGGCTGTTTCGTAAGTTGACGTGAGGGGGATGAATGGCTGTATTGCGGAAGCAGCCGACGCATTTCAAGAATTCTTCGAAAGTCCGGTTAGGGCCAGCCTTGTCGAGCAAGCGCACGAGATGGGGCGAATGCTGCGGAGCCTCCGAGGTCCGCAACGAGCCCATAGTTGCCGTTGGCCAACAGCCGCACCAACGACCGCACTGAGCCCGAAGTGTTAGAAGAGACGAGAGGCCTTAGCGTTCATCCATCGGGTGGTCTGCGATTGCCCAAGAAGCTTCAGCCACTGTTGCTCGGCGCGGGTTTTGCATGTCCAACAAAGAAATTTGTCCAGAATTCACAATTCGTCTTCGATCGGGAGATGGGCAAAGAACCATTCCTCAATTCTTTGAAACCCTCGCAGTGCCGGTTCTGCATCTAAGACCATGCCATTTCCCATCCAGACAATCTTTCCATCGTCCTCGAGAGCGAGACGCCAAGCATTGTTTTCGTCAAAGTCCGGTTCGGTCAGTTTGAGAAGTTCATTCGCCAAGGATCTGCTGTCGACAATCAGAACCAGCTCCGTGTTGATCCTCAAAGACCTTGGGTCGAGATTGGCACTTCCGACAACAACATGTCGCTTGTCAACGATCATGTATTTGGCATGCAGCCCCAGATGTTTCTTCAGCACGGGGGGCAAAATGTAGCGCGGACGAATGTCGGCAAGTGTGCGCATCTCGTGCACTTCGGCTCCAAACGACAGCAGTTCTGCGATATGTCCCCTGTAGGCCGCGTAGGCCGAAATATGATTGTTCGAATTGATTGAGTTGGTCAGAAGCCGAACGCGGACGCCTCGGCTGACGGCACTCTTGAGGGCTTCGACAAGGCCAGGTGTAGGTATCAGATAGGCCGAAACGATGGTGACCTCGTCACGCGCCGATGTAATCAGCCGCGAAAGTGCATCAGCAACCTGAACAGGCCTGTCTTTGAGAGCTTCGGGACGATCTTCCGGGGGCCGATCAGCAATAAGCTTGGACCTTCCGCGATGTGACTGCCTGACGATGTCACGCCAAGCCGCATTGCGGCTCTCCTGACGCTCTCTGGGATACATGCGGTCAAGCTCAGCCGCTTCGCCCTGAACCTTTTCTCTGGGCACATGGGCAGCCTGGACGCGGCCAATCTTGTCCACAGGGAACGACCAGCGATCGTTCCAATAGGTGTCGAATGAGCCGCTGATCTTCTCGACGATAGGACCACCAACGAGAAGCTCCATGTCCCGGAAATTCGCCGCGTCATCAAAACCGAAATACTCATCTGCAAGGTTGCGCCCTCCAACGATGGCAACCTGATTGTCGACCACCATCGACTTGTTGTGCATACGATGATCCAGCCTGTCGAAATCCCCGAGATTGAGAACGAACCGTGTCATCGCACTATCCGCGCGACGCTCATAGGGGTTGTAGACACGGTACTGTACGTTCTCATGGCGATGCAGTTGGAGAAGATGCTGATCTTCCCCGACAAGGAAACTGTCGTCGATCAGAATGCGAACATTGACCCCCCGATCGGCGGCCGCCAGCAAGCGCTCCTGTATTACGCTGCCAACATCGTCGAAGCTCCAGATGAAGCTTTGCAAGTCAATCGAACTGGTCGCTGAATCGATCGCGCGCAAGCGCCAACCAAGCGCGCCCCTTCCTTCGTTCAACGGGACCTGCCAGTCTCCGCTCCTGATGGTCTCGATTTCAGACCAGATGCCGCGCGTGACAGCAGGTGGCGTCGTTTCCTCGGTGCCCTCGAAAGGAGTTAAGGTTGTGCAGGCTGCAATGAAAGTCGCCATCAGGAACGGCAGGTAGCCTCTCAACATGCGCATGAAGTGCTTTTTCAACTCCAGAACTTCCTCTTTCCCATGTGGCTCAATTGCATTGCTCGTAAGTGTAATCACCGAATTCGATCCAGTTCCGGCCCCCATCGCTGAAGACGAGGAACTCTGACCGATCTTCGCCCAGGAGCGCGACCTGGAAGCCTGCCGGTGGTTCGGAGTTTCCGAAGAAGCTATATGAGGTCATCGCCCGAACGGTCTCGCCATTGACGGTCACGATGGCATCCCACTGGTCACCAGGTTGACCCACGATGGCGTATTCGATGACCCTCTGCACGGCACCGCCACCGCAGTAGGCGATGCCTTCGGGCGCTTCCATGCTCTGAGATGCCGAAACGCCGGAGTTGCATGCCGCGCGCAGGGATCTGACTGCCGCAGACGATCCTTTGAGCGTAAAGATGCCATAAGAGACATCCTGCTCAGCCATTGAAAGGTTCAGAACGGCGTTCTGCGCAATCTGATCCAAAACGAAATCATAGTCGCCCTGATCGAAGAAACGGATCTCAACAGGATAGTTGTCGACGAGCGAGATATCCGCATTCACTGATCCTGCCTGAAACGCACTTACCTCGGTCGAACCATCCTTCATGAACCGAAAGGACAGGCCTTGCTTGGAAACTATATCCTGTGAGTCCTCATAACCTGCTGGCGCGAAGCGGACCCGATCGCATTGCAACTCCAGCGTCATGTTGCCTGTCTGGATGAAGGCGTTGGCATTGGGCGGTCCGCTGAAACTCCAGTCAGCCATGGCAGGGGATGACATCATGATTGTGAGGACCGTGCCGACGACTAGATGTCTCTTCATAAGTAACCTCCTGGGCAACTAAGCAGTGGTTAGTAATTCCGTCGCGAGAGCACTGATGATCCACGTCATAAGATCAAGCTGCGGGTGGACCATATTCATTCGTACCTTCCTGTGACGGTCGGCTTAGCCACCAGATCATCAGCACTGAGAGTATCAGTTGAAGAAATCCCACAACCATCAAGCCGGTGATGCCAAGTAGAGCCGCTGGGCCTCTCAACACTTCAGGGTCCTCAACCCCTTGCTCGAGGACTGAGAACACAGCGATGCCACTGAACAGCATGAACACGGTCGCGATGCTCAGAGCTGCAGGCAAAAGCAAGTACCAGCCTGGTCTTCCAGTGTCGTGCAGTCGACGCCATCCAGCGGCAAGCATGGGTACGACAACGGCAAGTTGGAAAATCGGGGTGAGGACTTGGATGCTCTCTCCAGTTTCCGCGTCCATACCGAACAGGGCGGCGTCCATAACTGCCAAGACAATGCTCACGACAACCACGAACAACACAAACCACCAGTACTCGGAACGCACCGCGCGCCCCGAAAAAACAAAGTACTTTGCGAGGCAGGTCTTGGTGGCTTCAACGAAACCCATGTTTGCTCAATCCCCGGCGATGTTGCCAAATACTTTCTGACACGAGGAGACATCTTGCAAGCATTGGTCAACCTACTCAGATGCTGCACCTGCAATCGGCTGCTTCGTCCCGCAAGTCCGGCCTTTGCACTGCCTCAACCCTCCTCCACCCGTCGTGCCGACATCCGGCGTGTCACCACCTGTCGCCGCACGAAGGCCACGACGAAGATCACCGTCAGGATCAGCACGATCGTAGGGGCAGGGGCGCTGTCGAGATAGAAACTCGCGTATGTTCCCAGCAGCATCGCCCCCATGCAGACCAGCACCGCCACCCAAAGCATCGTCCGGAACTCCCGCACCAGAAGAAACGCAATGGCCCCCGGCGCGATCAGCAGACCGATGGCGAGGATCAGACCGACCGCGCTCAGCGTCGCCACGATGGTCAGCGACAGCCCCGCCAGCATCCCGTAGTGCAGCCAGCCCACGTGCAGCCCCGAGGCCTTGGCCTGCGCCGGGTCGAAACTGTGCAAGAGCCAGTCGCGCCATTTCAACGCCAGCGCGCCGCCAACGATCAGCGCGATGATGCCCGCCGTCCAAAGTTCGCCCGCGTCCACGCCCAGCATGTTGCCGAACAGAATGTGATCGAGATGCGCGTTCGTCTCGACCGACACGTAAAGCACGATCCCCAGCCCGAACATGCCAGAGAACACGACACCCATGACCGTGTCCTCCTTTACCCGGCTGTTGGTGGAAAGATACCCGGTGCCCACCGCGCAGGTCATCCCGGCGGCAAAGGCCCCGACGATCAGCGGCAGGCCGAGGATATAGGCCAGCACGATCCCCGGCAGCACCGCGTGGCTTACCGCGTCGCCCATCAGTGCCCAGCCCTTCAACACCAGAAAACAGGACAGGAGCGCAGTCGGCACGGAAACGATCATCGAGATCAGGAAGGCGTTCTGCATAAAGCCGAAGCGGAAGGGCAGGGTCAGCGTCTCGATATCCATCACGCGGCCCCCGGCCCGTGTTCCAGCGCCGCCCGCGCCCTGCGCTTTGCCGCCAGCAGGCCATGGGTGGGCGCAAAGACGAAGGCCGCGAGGAAGATCAGCGTCTGCAGCACCACGATGATCCCGCCCGTCGCCCCGTCGAGAAAATAACTCACGTAGGCGCCGACGAAGCTTGTCACCGTCCCGATGGCGACAGAGGTCAGGATCAGCCGCGGAAACCGGTCGCAAAGCAGATAGGCCGTCGCCCCCGGTGTCACCACCATGGCGATCACCAGGAACGCGCCCACCGTCTGCATCGCCGCGACGACCGAGGCCGAGAGCAGCACGAAGAAAACCGCCTTCAGCACATCCGACCGCAGCCCGATGGTCCGCGCATGGTTCTCGTCGAAGAAGGTGACCATCAGGTCCTTCCACTTGGCCAGCAGCACGGCGAGGGACACCAAACCGATGAGCGCCAGTTGCAGCGTGTCCGAGGGCGAGATGGCAAGGATGTTGCCCATGGTGATCGTCTGGACCGATACCGACATCGGGTTGACCGAAACGATGAACAGGCCCAGCCCGAAGAAAGAAGTAAAGATCAGCCCGATGATCACATCGACCTTCAGCCCCGACCGCTCTGACAGAAACAGCATCGCGCTTGCCGCCAGCCCCCCGGCGACGAAGGCCCCCAGCGCAAAGGGCAGGCCAAGGATATAGGCCCCCGCGACACCGGGCACGACAGAGTGCGAAAGCGCGTCACCGATCAGCGACCAGCCCTTGAGCATCAGGTAGGCCGACAGAAACGCGCAGACCCCGCCCACCAGCGCCGAGACCCACATCGCGTTGGTCATGTAGCCGTAGGAAAAGGGCTCCAGCAGAAGATCCATCACTGCCCCTGATCCGTCCGCTGCGTCTTGTCCCCGTATTGCACGAAGGGCCGTTCGTCATCGGTAAAGATTGTCACCGACCGCGCGTCCTCGTCATCGTGGAGCGCCTCCCCGCCCAGCGTGAAGTGGCGCAGCACACCGCCGAAGGCGCGTTCGAGGTTCTCGCGGGTAAAGGTTTTCTCGGTCTTGCCGTAGGCCAGCACCGTCCCCTTGACCAGCACCACCCGGTCGCAGAATTCCGGCACCGACCCGAGGTTATGGGTCGAGACCAGCATCACCCGCCCTTCCGCCCGCAGTTCCCCCAGCAGTTCCACGATCTGGGCCTCGGTCTTCACGTCAACGCCGGTGAACGGCTCATCCAGCAGGATGACCTGCCCGTCCTGCGCCAGCGCGCGGGCAAGGAACACCCGCTTGCGCTGTCCGCCCGACAGCTCGCCGATCTGGCGGTGCCGGAAATCCTGCATGTTCACCCGTCGCAGCGCCTGATCGACCGCCGCGCGATCCGCAGCTTTGGGCCTCCGCAGGAACCCCATGTGCCCGTAGCGGCCCATCATCACCACGTCCTCGACCAGCACAGGAAAGTCCCAGTCGACCTCTTCGGACTGCGGCACGTAGGCGACGAGGTTCTTTGCCAAGGCCTCCTTGACGCTCATGCCAAGAATGCGGATGTCGCCCTTGGCCGTGGGCACGAAGCCCATGATCGCCTTGAAAAGCGTGGATTTGCCCGCGCCGTTCACCCCCACCAACGCGGTCACCGTGCCACGCGGGATCTCGAAGCTCGCGTTCCACAGGGCCGTGTGCCCGTTGCGGTAGGTCACGGTCACATCGCGCGCCGCCAGCCCGTCGCCCTGGGCGTCGTTGGTCTGTGGCGCGCTCTTGTTCTGTTGCAGCATATAGCTCCTAGTTCATGGCCCCTGTCAGGCCCTCGGTGACGGTGGTCGCCGTCACCCGCAGCAGGTCAAGGTAGGTGGGCACCGGCCCGTCCGCCTCGCTCAGACTATCGACATAGAGCACGCCACCGTACTTGGCACCCGTCTCCCGCGCGACCTGTTCGGCAGGGGCGGTGCTGACGGTACTCTCGCAAAAGACCACGGGGATGTCATTGTCCCGCACCCCGTCGATCACCGCGCGCACCTGCTGCGGCGTGCCTACCTGATCGGCGTTCATGGGCCAAAGATAAAGTTCCTTCAGCCCGAAGTCCCGGGCAAGATAGCTGAACGCCCCCTCGCAGGTCACCAGCCAGCGCTGGTCTTCGGGAATGGCTGAAACCGCCGCGCGCAGCGGTTCAAGCGTGGCACGCAGCCTGTCCTTGTAGGCGGCGGCGTTCGCGGCATAAACCTTGGCATTTTCAGGATCGTTCTTGGCGAAGGCTTTCTTGATATTGTCGATGTAGATCAGCGCGTTATCAAGCCCCATCCAGGCGTGCGGATTGGGCTTGCCCTCGTAAGAGCCTGAGCCGATGGCAATGGGGTCGATGCCGTCGCTCAGGGTCGCGCTGGGCACGTCACCGAGGTTCGACAGAAACTGCTCGAACCACAGTTCGAGGTTCATGCCGTTCCACAGGATCAGATCGGCGTCATAGGCCCGCAGGATGTCGCGCGGCGTCGGCTCATAGCCATGGATCTCCGCACCCGGTTTGGTGACCGAGACCACCTCGGCGGCATCCCCGGCCACGTTCGCGGCCATATCGGCAAGCACCGTGAAGGTGGTCACGACCTTCATCTTCTCCGCGGCGGCAGAGGCCACAGGCAAAGCGGCCAGCATAAGACAGGCGAAAAGGGTCGAGGCAATCGTGCGAGACATGCTGTTCTCCTGCATGAGATAAAACATCACTGCGATGTAAATGCAAATCATTCGCAGAAAGTCAACAGGATTGCGAACGATTCTCAAGTACGGGTCCGGACCTGGAAGAGAATTTGAAGGCAATCCAAGTGACATTTCCTTTCCACACGCTAACTCCAGCGGGCAAGCGGCGGGCGGTTTTCCGGTCTGCCTTCATAATCCTGAGGATTTGCAATGGCTTCCAGTGAGCAGACATTCGTGGTCGTGGGGCTTGGAACCTTCGGCAGCACCGTCGCGCAGGACCTCGTGCGCTATGGAAACCACGTCATAGGGGTCGACATGGACAAAGGCCGGGTTATGGCGCTCGCCGATGTGCTGAACCAGACGTTGATCATAGATGCCCGCGACGATGCCGCCCTGCGTGAGGCCGGGCTTGACAGCTGCGATACCGGCCTCGTCGCCATCGGCAGCGATATCGAGGCCAGCATCCTGACAACGATGAACCTGCGGACCATCGGCCTCAAGAAAATCTGGGCCAAGGCCACATCGAAGAACCACCACCGTATCCTGTCCAAGCTCAAGGTCGAGCGGGTCATCCACCCCGAAAAGGAGGTTGGGCAGCAGATCGCGCAAATCCTCAACAATCCCCTGATCCGCGACTACGTCAGCCTCGGCAACGGGCAATACGTCGTTACCTTCGTTCTGCCCGAGAAGCTCGAGGGCAAGGCGCTTGGCGACCTGCGCCACCGGGACGATTTCGACCTGCGTTGCGTCGGCCTGACCCGGGGGACGGAGTTTCTTGGCCAGGACGGCAGCGACGTGACCCTGCAGGCGGGCGATCTGCTTCTCCTGCTGGGCGAACGCAAGAACCTGCGCGCCTTCGCCGGTAGCCTTTGATGGCGCCGCGCCTGTCGAACCTTCGGGTTTCGCTCAACAACAAGCGGTTCAGCCCGCCGGCCCTTCTTGCGTCGATCTATGCCGTCTTCATCCTGCTGGGCGCCATCGTCCTGCGCTTGCCGGTCTCTCACCATGGAGGGATCACGTTCAGCGACGCGCTCTTCACCGCCGCTTCCGCCGTCACCGTGACGGGCCTGATCGTGGTCGACACCGGCAGTGCCTTCACGCTGTTCGGGCAGATCGTGATCACGCTGCTGATCCAGCTTGGCGGGTTGGGCCTGATGACCTTCGCGGCGCTGCTTTTGTCGATGCTCGGTCTCAGCATCGGGATGCCGCAGCGCATGATCCTGCGCGACGAACTGGGCGAGAGCAACCTGAGCGACCTGGGGCGGCTTGTCCGCGTTGTGATCCTCGTGGCGCTCATTTGCGAGGCCATCGGCACGCTGATCATGATGACCGTATTCGTTCCGCAATTCGGCTGGGCGCAGGGGACATGGCAGGCGATCTTCCACGCCGTTTCGGCCTTCAACAACGCGGGCTTCTCGCTTTTTCCCAACAGCCTGATGGGCTATGTCGGCAACCCGACCATCAACCTCACCATCACTTTCATGTTCATTATCGGCGGGCTCTGATTCGTTGTGTTGGCCGATCTCTACCAAAAACGCGGCTGGGCCAAGCTGACGCTGCACAGCAAGCTGATGCTTACCGGCACGCTGGTGCTTATCCTCTGGGCCTGGATCATGGTTACCGCGCTGGAGTAGAACAATCCGGGCACCTTGGGCGGCCTTGACGGCACGGGGACGAAACTGCTGGCCAGCTGGTTCCAGGCCGTCACGCCGCGCACCGCGGGGTTCAACACGCTCGACTATGCCGCAATGGAAACGCCGACGACGGTGATGACCATCACGCTGATGCTGGTGGGCGGCGGCCCGTCCTCGACGGCGGGAGGTATCAAGGTCACCACGCTGATCGTTCTCATCCTCGCCACGCTGGCTTTCTTTCGCAGGCAGGAACGGCTCAACATCTTCGGGCGCAGCCTTGGCGTGGACGAAATCATGAAGGTGCTCGCGCTGACCTCGCTCAGCCTGTTTCTGGTTCTCATCGGCCTCTTTCTCGTCTCGCTCACCTATCGCGGTGACTTTCTCGACCTGCTGTTCGAGGTCACGTCGGCCTTCGGGACCGTCGGCCTGTCGCGCGGTGCGACCGGGGAGCTGGACGAATTCGGACGCATCTTCATCATCGTCATCATGTTCGTGGGTCGCCTCGGCCCCCTGACGTTGGGTTTCTTCCTCGCCAAGCGCTCGATGCCGCGGGTGCGCTATCCCGACGGGCGTGTCTACCTGGGCTGATGGCTTGGTCTTTCTGTTTGCGGCAAAGCCTGTCGCAAACGGTCTTGACCGTTTGCTGCCGCTCCCTGTCTGCTGACCCAAAGATCGCAAGGGAGAACCGCCATGAAATCGCATTACAGGGTTGTCGTCATCGGCGGCGGCGTGGTCGGGGCCTCGGTGCTCTATCACCTCGCGAAATTCGGCTGGACCGACGTTGCCCTGATCGAGCGTTCCGTGCTGACAGCGGGATCGAGTTGGCACGCGGCGGGGGGCATTCACGCGCTGAATGCGGACCCGAATATCGCGGCGCTTCAGGCCTATACCATCGACCTGCTGAGCGAGATCGAAAAGGAAAGCGGCCAGAACATCGGTCTGCACATGACCGGGGGTCTCACGATGGCGGGCACGCCCGACCGCTGGGAATGGCTGCAATCGGCCTACCGCACGTTCCAGTCCATCGGGATCGAGGACTGCCGCCTCGTCACGGTCGAGGAAGCCTGCGCGCTGAACCCGATCATGTCGGGCGAGGGGCTTCTGGGCGGCATGTGGGCCGACCGCGAAGGCTACATTGACACCACGGGCACCGTGCACGCCTACGCGGGCGCGGCCAAGAAACGCGGCGCGACGGTGATCGAGCACAACCGCGTACTGGAACTGCATCAAACGCTTGAAGGCTGGGAGTTGATCACCGAGAAGGGAACGATATCCTGCGAACACGTGGTCAACGCCGCGGGTCTCTGGGCCAAGCAGGTGGGCCGCATGGCGGGCATCGAACTCCCGGTCTCGCCGCTCAACCACCATTACCTTGTCTCCGACAGTATCCCCAAGCTGGAAGAAATTGACTTCGAAGTGCCGATGACCGTCGACCTCGAAGGCTTCACCTACCTGCGGCAGGACCAGAAAGGCGTGTTGCTCGGCATCTACGAAGTCGACCACCAGCACTGGATGATGGACGGGGCACCCTGGGAATACGGTTTCGAGCTGCAGCAGGAAGACCCCGACCGCATCGAGAAAGAGCTGATCATGGGCTTCGAGCGTTATCCCGTCCTACAGGAGGTCGGCGTCAAGACATGGGTCAACGGCGCCTTCACCTTCTCCCCCGACGGCAACCCGCTCGTCGGTCCTGTGCCGGGCAAGCGCAATTACTGGTCGGCCTGTGCGGTCATGGCGGGCTTCCTGCAGGGCGGGGGTGTGGGCAAGAGCCTCGCCGAATGGATGATCCACGGGGAGCCCGAGGCGGATGTCTACGGGATGGACGTTGCGCGCTACGGCATCTGGGCCGAGAACAAGCAGTACATCAAGGAAACCACCGGCCAGTTCTATTCCCGCCGTTTCGTGATGACCTACCCGAACGAACAACTGCCCGCAGGCCGTCCGCTCAGGATGAACGGCATCTACAGCGACCTCGACGCACGGGGCGCTGTCTGGGGCCAAAGCTGGGACCTGGAAGTGCCGCTCTATTTCGCGGAGCCGGGGTTCAGGGAAACACCCTCGCTCAAACGCTCCAACGCCCATGACATCGTGGGTGCCGAATGCCGCGCGGTGCGCGAGGGGGTGGGGCTTCTGGACATCACCGCCTTTTCCCGCTTCGAGGTGACGGGGGAGAACGCCGAGACCTGGCTCGACATGCTCATGGCCTCCAAGCTGCCCGCGCCGGGCCGGGTGAAACTCGCCCCGATGCTGGGCGAGGACGGGCGCATGAAGGGGGACCTCACGATCTTCAACTGGGGCGACGGGCGCTGGTGGATCACCGGCAGCTACTACCTGCGCGCCTGGCACATGCGCTGGTTCAACGACCACATGGCCGATGGCGTGACCGTCCGCGACCTCGGCGAAGAGATGGCCGGCATGTCGCTTTCGGGCCCAAAATCGCGCGAGGTGCTGCGCGCGGCGCTGACGGATGGCGACGCGGATGCGCTGAAATTCATGGGCTGCACGCAGATGGACGTGGGGCTGGTGCGCTGTCACGTCGGGCGGCTTTCGGTCGCCGGAGAACTGGGCTTTGAGCTGCACTGCCGCACGGGCGATCTGAAGGCGCTGCGCGATACGCTGCTGAAGGCAGGCGCGGATCACGGGATGATCGAATACGGCTTCAACGCGCTCCTGTCGCTGCGGCTGGAGAAGTCATTCGGCATCTGGTCGGCGGAATTCACCCAAGGCTATACGCCGGGGATGACGGGCATGGACCGCTGGATCGACTGGGACAAGCAGTTTGTCGGCAAGGTAGCCGCCCAGAAAGAGCGTGACGGCAACGGCCCGGCGAAACGGCTGGTCACGCTGGAAGTGGACGCGGCAGACGCCGACGCCAGCGGTTTCGAACCGGTTTGGCAGGGCGCGCGCAAGGTCGGCTTTGTGACGTCAGGGGGCTATGGCCACACGCTGGGCAAATCGCTGGCAATGGCGCTGGTCGATCCCGATTGCGCGGAAGAAGGCGCGGAACTGGCGGTGCATGTGGTGGGTGTCGAGCGTGCGGCCAAGGTCATCGCGCCCTCCCCCTACGATCCGGAAGGCAAGGCGATGCGGGGATGACGCAGGCAAAGCTGCGGGTGTTCTTCGTGATCGGACTGGTGTTCATCGGCGCTGTTTTCTGGGTACAGAACCGAGAGCGATTGGCCAGGGAACGGTGTCTGGCCGACGGCGGGCGCTGGTCTTTCGATGCAGGGGAATGCGACGCCCCATAGGATAAGGGCTTGCACCCATCGCGCCTTGCCAAAGATGAGTGCAAGCACCCATCCTACGGCAGCGCTCAATCCTTACTTGAGTGTTAAATTCCGTCCAACCGACTGACTCATAAATAGATTGCTCCGCTGTCCCCGTGGGGACAGCAATGAAATCGCGGCTCCGGACCCGCTCGCGAGTTGACAAGCGGGGAGCACTGGGGCCACCTGAGGCCCAGGAAAAAAGGAGGATGACCCATGATGAAGACCCGCGCCGCCGTAGCCCTGGAAGCCGGAAAACCGCTGGAGATCATGGAGGTCAACCTCGAAGGCCCGAAGAAGGGCGAGGTTCTGGTCGAGATCAAGGCGACGGGCTTGTGCCATACGGATGAATTCACCCGCTCGGGCGACGACCCCGAAGGCATCTTTCCCGCGATCCTAGGTCACGAAGGCGCGGGCGTGGTGCTGGAAGTGGGCGAGGGCGTCACGACGGTGGAGCCCGGCGATCACGTGATCCCGCTTTACACACCCGAGTGCCGCGAGTGTGAATATTGCCTGAGCGGCAAGACGAACCTTTGCCAGGCGATCCGCGCGACGCAAGGTCAGGGGCTGTTGCCCGACGGCACCACCCGGTTCTCGATGCTCGATGGTACGCCCATCCATCACTACATGGGTTGCTCCACCTTCGCCAATCATACGGTGATCCCTGAAATCGCGCTCGCGAAGGTACGCAAGGACGCGCCCTTCGACAAGATTTGCTACATCGGCTGCGGCGTGACCACGGGTATCGGTGCCGTGATCAACACCGCCAAGGTGGAAATCGGCGCGCGCTGCGTTGTCTTCGGCCTCGGCGGTATCGGGCTCAACGTCATCCAGGGCCTGCGGCTGGCAGGCGCGGACCAGATCGTCGGCGTGGATCTCAACGACGACAAGGCCGAGATGGGCCGTCATTTCGGCATGACCGATTTCGTGAACCCCAAGAACGTGGACGGCGATATCGTCGCCCACCTTGTCGAATTGACGGGCGGCGGGGCGGATTACTCCTTTGACGCCACGGGCAACACCAAGGTCATGCGCGATGCGCTGGAATGCGCGCACAAGGGCTGGGGCGAGAGCATCATCATCGGGGTGGCCCCGGCGGGCGCCGAGATTTCCACGCGCCCCTTCCAGCTGGTCACCGGCCGCGTCTGGCGCGGCACGGCCTTTGGCGGGGCGAAGGGCCGGACGGATGTGCCCAAGATCGTGGATTGGTACATGAACGGGAAGATCGAGATCGATCCGATGATCACGCATAAACTGAAGCTGGAAGAGATCAACCACGGCTTCGATCTGATGCACGAGGGCAAGTCGATCCGGGCGGTGGTCGAGTTCTGAGCCGTTTCCAAAAGGAGCGGCTGCGCCGCATTCCATTTTTTTGGGGGGCTCTGCCCCGTCGATCAAAGATCGGCTCCCCGGGACTTTTTATGGCCAGAAAGAGAGGCGGGGCGGTCAGGGTCCCTTGTAGCTGAGCGCTGACGTCATGAGGTGGCGGAGTTGGGCTTCGAAAGCAGGGCTGCCGGGGGAGGCGATGCCCTTGAGCTTCAGGGTCTTCTCGCCCACGCCGAAACCCAGCAGCACGCTCATGAACAGCGCGGCGCGGGCAGGGCTGCCGAGAAGCGCTTCGAGCTTGTCCTGCATCGCCTCCGCCTGCGCGCGGCGAACGATATCGCCGACGTCGGGATCGTTCGCGTTGGTTTGAATGAGCTGCAGGACCGAGGGTGTGTTGCCGTCGCGCGGGGCCTCGACGAACATGCGAAGGACGGTCTCGATCAGCGTGTCCTCGTCCGGCAAGTCAGGCACCGCGAAGGCATTTTCAAGGGTCGCTTCGAAGAGGCCCAGCTTGCTGCCAAAATAGCGCGCGATCAGAGCGACATCGACGCCCGCGCCCTGGGCGATCTCGCGCAGGGGCACGTTGGAATAGCCGCGCGACCACAGCAAGCGGCGCGCTTCGGTCAGCAGCCGGTCGCGGGTGGCAAGAGCTTTGTTCATCGGCGAAAGATGACCGATGGCAGATTTCTTGTCAACGGATGTTGACTTGTGCGCGCGTCGCGATAAGTCTGCCAGTCAACACTTGTTGATTTCCCGGTGAGGTTGAACATGAAGCTGACGGTGAACGGCACGGAACACGAGGTGGATGTCGAGGATGACATGCCGCTGCTTTGGGTCCTGAGGGACGAGTTGGGGATCACCGGGCCGAAATACGGCTGCGGCATCGCGCAATGCGGGGCCTGCACGGTGCATGTGGACGGGATCGCGGTGCGCTCCTGCCAGCTGGCGGCAGGCGATGTGGATGGCGCGGTGACAACCATCGAGGGGCTGGGCAGGCCCGAGGCGCTGCACGCGGTGCAGGCGGCATGGATCGAGCATCAGGTCGCGCAATGCGGCTACTGCCAGTCCGGGCAGATCATGCAGGCGGCGTCCTTTCTCGACCTCAACCCGGAACCCAGCGATGACCAGATCGACGCGGCGATGAGCGGCAACCTCTGCCGCTGCGGGACCTATCCGCGTATTCGCGCGGCCGTGAAGACGGCGGCGCGCCGCCTGCAGGGGGTGTAAGCCATGGGACGTGTGAGAACCATCGCCCGCCGGTCCTTTCTGATCGGCTCCGCCGCGATCCTCGGCGGGGTGGCCTTTGGCACCTATCTCTACAAGCGTGATCCCGAGAACCCGCTGGCAGCGGACCTCGGGCCGGGGGAGGCGACCTTCAACCCCTTCGTCAAGATCGACGCGGAGAAGGTCACGCTCATCACCCCGCGCGCGGATTTGGGGCAGGGGGCCTATTCGGTGCAGGCGCATCTGATCGCGGAAGAACTCGACGTCGACCTCGATACGGTCGTGATCGAACCGGGGCCGCCGGCACCTGCCTATTACAATGGCGTCGTCGCCGCAGAGGGCATGCCGATTGCCGCCACCTCGGACAGCCTCGGCGCGCGCACGGGGCGCGGGGCGGCGAACGTGGTGGGCAAGCTCATGGGGCTGCAGCTGACCGGCGGCTCTTCGACCGTGCCGGATATGTACGAGCGGCTGCGCGTGGCAGGTGCGGTGGCGCGCGAGACGCTGATCCTGGCGGCGGCACAACAGACGGGGCTTGAGGCCGCGCAACTCAGGACCGAGAGCGGCGCCGTGGTGCTGCCCGACGGGACGCGGCTCGATTATACCGACCTTGCGGCCGTCGCGGCGGAGATCGAACCGGTGGCGGATGTGGTGCTGCGCGACCCGGCGCAATGGCGGCATCTGGGAAAGGAACACCAGCGGACCGATATCGTCGCGAAGTCCACCGGCACCCAGACCTACGGGATCGACCTGTCCTTCGAGGGCATGCTGCATGCGACGACGCGGACCAATCCGGGGCTGGGCGGCGCGCTGGAGCGTTTCGAGGCGGGCGAGGCCGAGGCGATGCGGGGCGTGAAGGCCGTGTTGCCGATCACCGGGGGGATCGCGGTGGTGGCGGACAACACCTGGCGCGCTTTCCAAGCGGCGCGGGCGGTGGACTGCACCTGGGGACCCGCGCCCTATATCGGGGAGACGGAAAAGCAGTTTGCCGAAGTGGCGGCGTCTTTCGTTGACGACCGGCAGGACAGCCGCTTCAAGGATCGGGGCAATGTGCAAGCGAAGCTTGAGGCGGCGGCGGAGGTGGTCGAGGCGGAGTACCGCATTCCCTATCTCGCCCATGCGCCGCTGGAGCCGATGAACGCGGTGGTGAAACTGTCGGACGGCAGGCTGGACATCTGGACAGGCACGCAGATCCCCCGGTTCATGCAGGCCTCGGCTGCCAAGATCGCGGGGCTCGATGCGGATCAGGTGCATCTGCATGTGCTTGTCTCGGGGGGCAGCTTCGGGCGGCGGCTGGAGGATGACTATGTCCGCCAGGCGGTGGAGATCGCGGTGCAGATGCCCGACGTGCCCATCAAGATGACCTGGAGCCGGGAAGAGGACATGACCCATGACTTCCCCCGCCCGCTGGCCATCGCACGCGGACGCGGAGCGGTTTCGGGTGGGGCGGTTGCGGCTTTTGACCTGGCGATGGCCGCCCCGTCGGTCACGGCGTCGCAGCTGGGCCGGATCGGACAACCGGCGCTTGGCTCGGACGTGGCCATCGTCGCGGGGGCCTGGGACCAGCCTTTTGCCATTCCCGATTACCGCGTGACGGGCTACCGCGTGCCGCCGATGGTGCCGGTCAGTTCCTGGCGCTCGGTCGGGGCCTCGGGGAACGGGTTCTTTCACGAGAGCTTCTTTGACGAGCTGTGCCACGCGGCCGGTGTCGATCCGCTGGAGGAGCGGTTGCGGCTTTGCACCCACACGCCGTCGCGCAAGGTGCTGGAGGCCGTGGGCGAGATGTCGGGCTGGGGCAGCGATCTGGGCGAGGGGCGCGGGCGCGGTCTGGCCTTCACGCTGTCCTTCGGCGTTCCCTGCGCACAGGTGGTCGAGGTGAGCGATACCGGGGACGGCATCCGCATCGACCGCGTTTTCGTCGCCGCCGAGGTGGGTCGGGTGCTCGATCCGGTGAACTTCGAAGCGCAGCTTTCGGGTGGGGTGATCTGGGGGCTGGGCCACGCGATGAATTGCGAGATCACCTACGAAGGAGGCGCGGCGCAGCAGGACAATTTCCATGCCTTCGAGGGCATGCGCATGCATCAAGCGCCGCAGATCGAGGTGCGGGGGCTTGAGAATGGCGACCGGATACGCGGCATCGGTGAGCCGGGCGTGCCTCCCGCGGCCCCGGCACTGGGCAACGCGATCTTTGCCGCGACCGGCAAGCGCATCCGTGCGCTGCCCTTCTGGAACGAGGTGGATTTCGTATGAGGGGCGCGCTCTTCGCGCTGATCATCGCGGGGGTGCCAGCGATGGCGCAAGAGGTCACGCGAGAAGAGGGGCTGGCGGCATGGGAGCGGATTTACGCGGTGGCGTCGCACCCACGTTGCACCAATTGCCATGTCGGTGCCCAAGAAGAACCGATGTGGGAAGGGTTGAGTTACGGGGCCGGTGCCGTGCACCGCATGGGCGTGAAGTCGGGGGAGAGCCGGATCGGTGCGGAGAGCATGCCTTGCCGCACCTGCCATGTGACGGCTGTGGGGCGCGAGACGGCACCTCACGCGCCCGCACAGATTGACGATGCCTGGCGGCTGCCGCCGGTGGAACTGGACTGGCTGGGCGAGGACAGCGCCGCAGTCTGTGCGCAACTGCGCGATCCGGAGCGCAACGACGGGCATGACATCGCGGGGCTTGTGGACCATCTGACATCCTCGCCTTTCGTCGCCTGGGGATTTGCGCCGGGGGGCGGGCGGTCTGCGCCGCCGGGGACACCTGCGGAGATGGCCCGGGATGTGGAGACATGGGGCGCGGCGGGGATGCCTTGCGGTTGACGGTTCTGGACCCGGGCGTTGCGGGGCTTCAGGCTCACCATCCCGGAGAAGCTGGAGCCGCCTTCGATTGACCCCGTTCATGGCAGAAGGCCATCCGCTTCCCAAGCAGAATAGCGGTATCCCGGCAAAGCCGGGTCCCTCCGCGATTCAGCTTGGCAACCGGCTGTCCATCCGCCCTGACGTGCTCAAGCGAAGGCGGCTCCAGCCCGGAGATGGTATCAGGTCGCAGGCCTGCTGCCCCTCGGAGCGGTTGACTGACCGTGCCGCCTAGAACGTCTGGTTCAGCTCATCGCTCGCCGGAATGTCCGTTTCGCGTTTCGCGATGAAGGCGCGCAGTTCCTCGTCTTTGGCGGGGTCGAGTTTCGGTTCCTCGTAGTCCGACAGAAGTTTGCGGGCATAGACAAGCGCGCGTGCCGTGATCTCGGTGCTGCCTTCGGCCTGCCATTGCTCGATGGAATTGTTGTCGAACATCTGGGGCATGAAGAAGGCGGTCTGGAAGTTTTCCTGCGTATGCGGGTGGCCGAGGTAGTGGCCGCCAGGACCGACGTCGCGCACGGCGGCAAGGGCCGCGTCGAAGTCGTCGAAGCTTACGCCTTGCGCCATGCGGTGGGCCATGGCGCATTGTTCGGCATCCACGATGAATTTCGCGACCGAACAATGCATTCCGGCCTCGTTCCAGCCTGCGGAATGCCAGATGTAGTGCGCGCCCGCGTGCAGGGTGGCGGAGAGGGTCGTGGCGCTTTCGTAACCTGCCTGCGCGTCGAAGGTTTTCGCCCCGCCCAGCGTATTCGAGGTACGCCAGGGCACACCGTAGAAGCGGGCCATCTGGCCGATCATGAAGTTCATCAGGCTGATCTCCGGGGTCCCCGCCATCGGCGCGCCGGACTTCATCGAGACGGTGGAGAGGTAGTGACCGTAGATCGCGGGCGCGCCGCGGCGGATCACCTGGGTGTAGGCGAGTGCAGAGAGAGCTTCGGCGTTGAGTTGCGCCACCGAGGCGGCGACGGAGGCGGGGGTATTGGCACCGCCCAGCACGAAGGGAGAGCAGAGGACGGGCTGATTGGCGCGGGCGAAGGCGCGCATGGCGCCGAGCATGGTTTCGTCCCACACCAGCGGCGAGTTGCCGTTGCAGTTGCCGGTGACGACGGGGTGTGTGTCGATGAAGTCGCTCCCGAAGAGGATGCGGCACATCTCGATCACGTCCTCGGCGTTCCGGGGCGAGGTGGTCATGCCCATGAAGGTCTTGTCGGAGTGTTTCATCGACGAATAGGTGATCCGCAGGTGCCGCTGGCTGATGGGATGGTCGTAGGGCTCCACGATGTGATGGGCGCTGGAGTGGAGTGCAGGGAGCATGTGGCTCAGCTTGTGGAACATGGCGAGGTCATCGAGCGTCGGGTTGCGGCGCACATCATCGAGGTCGCGCAGGTAGGGGGCACCCGTCATCGGCACGAAGATGGCGTCGCGGCCGCCGAGTTTGACGCTTTTCTCAGGGTCGCGGGCGTGGAGCGTCAGGGTGGCGGGGATCGTCGCCATGAGATCGCGGATAAGGCCGCGGTCGAAGTAGACGCGCTCGCCCTGCACTTTGGCTCCTGCCGCGCGCCAGTCGGCGAGCGCGATGTCGTCGCGGAAGACGACGCCCACGTTTTCGAGGATATCCATGGAGGCGGCGTCGATGCGTTCGATCTCGGCGCCGCTGAGGAATTCGCAGGTGGGCAGCTTGTTTCGCACCCCTGGCAGCATGGTGAAATCCGTCGCCGTGCGCAGGGCGCGGCGGGCGGCGCGGCCGCCGGAGCGGGTGCGGGGGGCAGCATCAAGCGTCATCTGGGCCTCCGGATTGCGGGATGGCTCAGGGTGGCACGTTGCGATGCGTCCTGTCTTGTCCGGCAGCGAACAGGGTGCCGGGAAAGGTGGCGCGGATTGTCAGCCGATGAAGGTGTCGGCGTAGGTGTCGCGCAGGACGTTCTTTTGCACCTTGCCCATGGTGTTGCGGGGGAGTTCGTCCACCACCACCACCTTCCGCGGCACCTTGAAGCGGGCGAGCTGGGTGTTGAGCGTCTCGAGGATAGCGCCGGTGTCGGGCGCTGCATCCTTGGCGGGAACGAGGATCGCCATGGGGGCCTCGCCAAGGTCGGGGTGGGGCACGCCGATCACCGCGCTTTCCAGCACGCCGGGCTGGTCGTCGAGCACGGTCTCGATCTCCTTGGGGTAGATGTTGTAGCCGCCGGAGATCACCAGATCCTTGCCGCGTCCGACGATCTGGACATAGCCGCGCGCGTCGATCATGCCAAGGTCGCCGGTGATGAACCAGCCGTCGGGGCGCAGTTCGGCGGCGGTTTTCTCGGGCATCTGCCAGTAGCCCTTGAAAACGTTGGGGCCGCGCACTTCGATCATGCCGATCTCGCCTTGCGGCAGCTCCGCGCCTGTCTCGGGGTCGGTCACCTTCAGTTCTACGTCCGGCAGGGGGAAGCCCACGGTGCCCGCGCGGCGGTCGCCGTCGTAGGGGTTGGAGGTGTTCATGTTGGTCTCGGTCATGCCGTAGCGTTCGAGGATGCGATGGCCTGTACGTTCCTCGAAGGCCTTGTGTGTTTCGGCCAGCAGGGGTGCGGAGCCGGAGATGAAAAGGCGCATGTTCTTTGTCAGATCGGCGGTGAAATCGGGATGGTCGAGCAGGCGGGTATAGAAGGTGGGCACGCCCATCATCGAAGTGGCGCGGGGCATGAAATGGATGAGCTGGTCCACGTCGAGCTTGGGCAGAAAGATCATTGCGCCGCCCGCCAGCAGCATCACGTTGGTCGCGACGAACAGCCCGTGGGTGTGAAAGATCGGCAGCGCGTGGAGCAATACGTCGTCGCTGGTGAATTGCCAGAGGTCCTTGAGCGTCCGTGCGTTGCTGAGCAGGTTGGTCTGCGTCATCATCGCGCCCTTGGAGCGGCCCGTGGTGCCCGAGGTGTAGAGGAAGGCAGCAAGGTCGTCGCCGTCGCGCGGCACGGTGTCGAAGCTTTGCGGTTGCTCCGACGCCATCTGAGCGAACGTGCCACCGCCCTCCGCGTCCAGGGTCTCGAGGCGCGCGTCGGCACCGGCAGCGATGGCCCCGAGGCTGTCGGCCTTCTGGGGATCGCAGATCAGCAGCCGTGCGCCGGAGTTGGAGACGAAGTAATCGACCTCCGCAGGGGTATAGGCCGGATTGAGCGGCAGGAAGATCACGCCGGCCTGTACGCAGGCGGCATAGACCGCAAGCGCATACGGAGACTTGTGGATTTGCAGGGCCACGCGGTCGCCCGGTTTCAGCCCGCAGGCGGTCAGGGCGTGGGCGAATTGCGCGCTTCGGTGCAGGAAGGCCGCGTGGGTGATCGCGGTCCCGTCGGGAAGGTAGAGAAACGGCGTGTGCTGGTTGGCGTGCTGGCCGAAGAGGGCATCGTAGAGCGGGTTGGCCATGGTCGTCTCCTTGCGGTCTTGGGCGGCGCGAATGTGCTGTAACTGGGCGGCGGGAACAAGGGGTGCGTTGTCATTCGCGCGGGCACCGGTCTAGGGTGCGGCAAACGGATCAAAGGGGAAGGCGATGTCACGGTTGAGCAAGCTGCAGGAACGGATGAAGGAACAGGGGATCGACCTTGTGGCGCTGGGGCCGGGGGCGCATCTGGAATGGCTTCTGGGGATGCATCCGCACGGGGACGAACGGCCCTTGCTGCTCTGCGTGTCTCAGGCCGGGGCTGCATTCCTCATGCCCGCGCTCGAGGCCGGAAGCGCGCGACAGCATACCGATCTGCCCTTTCATACGTGGTCCGATGACGCGGGGCCGGAGGGTGCCTTTGCACAGGTGTTGGAGGCGCTCGATGCGCAAGACACGCAGAGCATCGCTCTCGACGAGACGATGCGCGCGGATTTCGCGGCACTTGTGCAGGACGCGCTGCCGGGGGCCAAACGGCAGTTCGGCGCCTCGACCGTGGGGGCGCTGAGGATGCGCAAGGACGCCTCGGAATTCGCGGCGCTGAAAAAGGTCGCACTGGTCGCCGACCGGGCGATGCGCAAGGCTAGGGGCGAGATGCGGGTGGGCATGACCGAGCGCGAGGTCGCCGCCATCGTGCGCGAGAGCTTCAAGGCCGAGGGCACGGTGCCAATGTTCACCATCGTCGGTGCCGGGGGCAACGGGGCCTTTCCGCACCACCAGACAGGCGAGACGACGTTGAAACACGGCGATGCGGTGGTGATGGACATCGGTGGCGGGCTTGGCGGCTATCCCAGCGACATCACCCGCATGGCGGTGATGGGCGAGCCGCCGGAGGGCTACATGGACATTCACGCCATCGTCGAGGCGGCGGTTCAGGCGGCTCTGGAAGCCGCCAGGCCGGGCGCGAAGGCGCATGAGGTCGACGATGCCGCGCGCGGGGTGATCGCGGATGCGGGGTACGGCGATTATTTCGTGCACCGTACCGGGCACGGTCTGGGGGTCGAGATACATGAGCCGCCCTATATCACCGCGTCGTCGCAGGAGGTGCTGGACGAGGGAATGGTGTTCTCCATCGAACCCGGCATCTATCTGCCCGGCCGTTTCGGGATCCGGCTGGAGGACATCGTGATCCTGCGCGCGGACGGGCCGCAGATCCTGTCGGAACTGCCGCGCGATCTTCATGTCGTGACAGCTTAGCAACGCTTGCCGACCCGCAGGGTCAGGCTACCCTCTGGGCTGAACTGAGAGGGCGCGCATGGCGATCAATACCACTCCGATATCGGCGGGCCGCGCATTGGAAGCGCTGAGGACAGGCTTTGCCGCGCAGGCGGCGGGCGAGATGACGGTGTCCTGGATGCTGCACGGACGTCCGGGCATCGGCAAGACCGAGATTGTCCAGCAACTGGCGGCGGAGACGGGTGCGCGGCTGTTCGATCTGCGGCTCACAACGATCGAGCCGCAGGATTTGCGGGGCCTGCCCTTCTACGACCACGACGCACAGTGCACGGTCTGGTATCCGCCGGAGGATTTGCCGGACGATTCCGCGCAGCCCGCGATCCTGTTCCTAGACGAGCTGACGGCGGCGGCACCTGCGCTGCAGCCCACGGTCTATGGGCTCTTGCAGGAACGCCGCGTGGGCCAGCATCCCTTGCCCGCCAGCACCTTTATCGTGGCGGCGGGGAACACGGTCGAGGACGGTGCGGTGGCCTACGAGATGGGCACGGCGCTGTCAGACCGTCTGGTGCATCTGTCGCTGCGGGCCGAGGCGGGGGACTGGATCGAGAATTTCGCCGTGCCGCAGCAGGTGCATCCGGCGGTGACGGCCTTCATCCGCACGCGGCCCGATCTGTTGGATACGACCGAGGACGCTTTGCGCCGGGGCGAGATGATCGCCTGTACGCCTCGTTCATGGGCGCGGGTTGGCACGCTGATGCGGGCGGTGCCGGACAAGGCGCTGCGCGACGTGCTGATCGCGGGCACGCTGGGTGAGGCGGCGGCGGCAGAATTTATCCTGATCGCCGAAGATATCGCGGCGACCGTGCAGGCCACCGCGATGCTGGAGGTTGAGGGGCTGGAACGGCTGGCGTTGTATCCGGCCAGCCTGCACGGGCTGACAGCACTGGTCTATGCGCTGGTGACGCTGGCGGATGAGCGGACCTTGGGCGCTGTGATCGAGGTGATGGCCGGGATCAGGGAACTGGCAGGCAAGCGGGATGAGGCGGCATTTGCAAGCCTGCCGCTGGGAGAGCTGACGACTTACGGGTTCGAGCTTTTGATCGACAGGGCATTGGCGAATGGCTGGCAGGAGGCCTTCCGCACGTCTGACGCCTATGCCGCCTATGCCGCGGAGCGAGAAGCCGCGGGGCTTGCATGACCGATGCCGCCGCGCGTCATTCAGGCCGCGCGGCCCCGGCGCTGCGCGCCCTGGCCGAGGCGGACCCGGCGATCGCCGCGCTTTCGCTCTGGTGCCGGCACAGGGACGGGGCGGAGACGCGGACGGATGGCGAGACGATCTCCTATGGTGCGGATTTCGCAGCCCTGATGCCGCATGAGCAGATGGGGCTCGCGGCGCATCACATTCTCCATGTGGCGCTGCGGCATCCGGCGCGGCTGGCGGGGTTGGCGCAAAGGTTGGGTAAGGGGTTCGATCCCGAGCTATACAATCTCGCGGCGGACGCTGTGGTGAACGAAGCGCTTTTGCAGGCCGATCACGCGCTGCCGCGTCCGGCGGTGCGGCTCAGCGAATTACTGGCACAGACCCTTGGCAAGGAGGTGGCAGCTCAGGAGGCGCTGGCGGAATGGGACGTGGAGCGGCTCTATTTCGCGCTGAGCAAGGCCGAAAGCGGAGAGGGACGCGCGCGAGAGGCGGCGTCGGAGTATGCGCAGGCGCAGGCCTTCGAAAGTGATCTGGACCCAAGCCCGGGGGAGGCCGATGCGGCAGGCGAGGTCGAGCAGGCTGCGCGCTGGCGGCAGCATATGGCGCGCGCGATGGATGCCGGGCGGCAGGCAGGGCGCGGGATCGGGCGGATCGGGCACCGGCTGGCCGATGTGCCGCAGCCGCGCGTGCCCTGGGAAGTGCTGCTGCGTCGTCTGCTGTCACAGGCGGTGATGCAGGCGCCGCAGCCGTCGCCGCAGCGCCCCTCCCGCCGCTGGATCGCGGCGAGCGCGGAGGCCGCGCGGCGCGGGGATCGCACGCCGGGATTTCAGCCGGGACAGCGCCCCCTGACCGAGGTGCCGCGCATCGTGATCGGTCTCGATGCCTCGAGCAGCATAGACGATGCGCGATTGCGGCTGTTCTGGGCTGAGGTGACGGGCATTGCACGCCGAATGCGGGCCGCGCTGGAACTTCTGGTCTTCGATGATGAGGTCCGGCACCGGGCGCGCCTCGACCCGGCCCAGACGCGGTTCGACCTGCCCAATTTGCCGCGCGGGGGCGGGACGGCCTTTGTCCCGGTGATCGCTGAGGCGGTCAAACTGGGGGCTTCGGCGCTGGTGATGCTGACCGATCTGGAAGGGGAGGCGGGTCTGCCGCCAAAGGGTTTTCCCGTCATCTGGGTGGTGCCGGAGCCGGGCGCGCTGCAGCCCCCCTTCGGGCGGCTTGTCGACATGACCGCCTAGGCTAGTGCCGCCGCGAGGCGCGCGTGGGCAGAGACGCCTTTGGTGTCAAAGGGAATATCGCGCAAGAACAGGTTCTCCGACTGGTTGATCCGCTGCAAGAGCCGCTCGGTCAGCGGGGCGCGGAACAGCCGTTCCTCGATGATCTGCCGTTCCTCCGCCGACAGGCGCAGCACTTCGGGCCCGTCTTCCGATTGGACCGAGACATAGGTCAGCGGGGAAAATCGCCACAGCTCCGATTGCTCGACGACCAGATGTAACTGCCCCGCGCGCATGCCCCTGAGGGCGGCGATCCGGGTCAGCACGTCGCGCGACTGGACCTTGAGCAGATCGAGCCCCCGCGCCGCCTCGGCCGCGTCAATGAGGCGCGCGCGCTTGCGTGCGGGGACGCGCAGAAGGTGCATTTCTGCGAACCAGATCATCACCACCATGAGGATCGGCGCCTGTGCTATGGGCAGGGCCGCGACGTTCCACAAAAGCCCGATCACCAAGAGCGGCGAAAGGATCAGCAGGTAGCGGATTGCCTGGAATTCGGCCAGCAGGCGGATCGTTCCACCGATGCCGATCCGCCCCTTCGGCCAGACCGCCACGCGCCCGAAGAACTTGCGCGGCAGCTGGCGCACCTTGAGGATTTGCGGATTGCGCAGGGTATCTTGGGTGACGATCAGCATCGGAGCAAAGATAGCGCGAAGCGTGCTGGCCGAAAGAGGCAATAGGTCACGTCGAATGCACGCGGGGGTGGTGGGGCGCACATAACCCTTTGTTCAAAGGGCATCCTGTGCAAGGCTGCGTTCAAAAACCCAAGCCAACAAGGAGACACCATGAAACATCTTTCCCTCAAATCCATGACCGCAGGTGCCGTTGCACTTGCGCTATCCGCGACGGCAACGCTCGCCGCCGACCTCACCATGAACGTGGGCTTCGGGGCGCCGGAGGAATCTCTCTACGGCCGTTTCGGCAAGATTTTCGAGGCCAAGGCCGAGGAATACACCAACGGCTCCATCGACGTGAAACTGCGCTGCTGCAACCAGATCAGCTCGGAAGACGAGGCCTTCAAGGCGATGCAGCTGGGCACCGTCGACGGCTTTTTCATCACTGCCAACAACGTATCGCCGCACTGGCCGCTGATGGACGTGACGGTGCTGCCCTACATCTTCCAGAACAAGGAACACCTCGACCGGGTGCTGGATGGCGATGTCGGGCAGTTCATGAAGGACAAGCTGCAGGCTGATACATCCGTGCATCTGCTGGCCTTCGGGCCCGCGCTTTACCGCGACTTCTACAATTCAGTCCGTCCCATCAACACCATGGCGGACATGGAAGGGCTGAAGATTCGCGTGCCCAAGAACGAGGTGATGATCGCCACCTTCGAGGCCTTCGGTGCGAACCCCGTGCCGCTGGCGTGGTCGGAAACCCCAACGGCGCTGCAGACCGGCACCGTGGACGGGGGCGACAACGGCACATCCTTTATCCGTGACATGAAGTTCTACGAGTTCGAGCCGCATCTGGTGATCCTCGAACATTTCGTGGCCTTCGCCCCGCTCTTCGCCTCCGACAGCTTCATGAACAAGCTGAGCGATGAACAGCGCGAGCAGATCATGCGCGCGGCGAATGACGCGGGCAAGGAGTTCGCGGCACAGGTGGCGTCCGAGACCGAGGAAGTGCGCAAGTGGCTGGCGACCGAGGGCGGTATGGCGCGCACCGATCCGGACAAGACGGCCTTTGTCGAAGCGGCAAAGGGCGTCCAGCAGGAGTTTGCCGAAAAGCGCGGCGCGGACTTCGTCGACCTGGTGGCCAAGATTCAGGCCGCGGCTGAGTAAGGCGGGCATTTCGAAGGGGGCCGCGCGGCCCCCTTTAGCTATGCCCGCTTGAGGCCGAAGGAGACCACCCCATGAAAGCCCTCAGATGGCTGGAGCGGCATTTCGAAGAGCTGATCTGCTGTACCTGTCTTGTCATTATCGCCGTCGCGGTCTTTGCTCAGGTCGTTGCGCGGTACGTCTTCGAAGTTGCACTGCACTGGACCGAGGAAACCGCCGCCATGGCCATGGTCTGGGCGGTCTACACGGGTGCTTCACTCTGCGTGCGCGAGCGGTTTCACATACGCATCATGGTCGCCGTGCAGGCGCTGCCCGAACGGTTCGGCAAGTTCGTCATCATGCTGGCGGACATCCTCTGGGCCTTCTTCTGCGTCTTCATGCTGAAGGTCAGCTACGACTATCTCTACATCTTCTGGCGCTTCCCCGAGACCTCGCCGAGCCTCGGGATCAACCAGTTCTATCCTCAGACGATCCTGATCATAGGCTACGGGCTGATGCTGATCCGGCTCATTCAGACCTACGTGGTCTGGTGGCGCGACGGGGCCGAAGGCCTGCCGGGGATGCTGCACGAGAACGGCGATGAGGGCGTGCCGGAAGACGAGGCGCATATATGAGCCCGCTTGCGATACTCGCCATATGCTTCGTGGTGCTCACCATCATGGGCATCCCGTTGTTTGTCGCTGTCGGGCTGACCACGGCACTCGCGATCTACATCATCGACATTCCCTATACGCTGCTCGCGCAGACGGGCTACGGCTCGCTGACGCCCTTCCCCTTGCTCACCATCCCGCTTTTCGTGCTAGCCGGGCGGCTGATGGAAGTGGGCGGGATGGCCACCCGCATGATCGGTATCGCGACCAATCTGGTGGGCGCCTATCGCGGCTCCATGGGTTTGGTGACGGTCTTTGCCTGCATGCTCTTTGCGGCGCTTTCGGGTTCCGGCCCCGCAACGACTGCGGCCATCGGCTCGGTCACCGTGCCCGCGATGAAGCGCGAGGGATATGACGTGCCCTTCGCCGCCGCGATCACCGCAAGCGCCGGGGCGCTGGGCAGCCTCATTCCGCCGTCGAACCTGCTGATCATCTATGGTCTGGTCTCGGAAACCTCGATCCCGCGCCTGTTCCTTGCGGGGCTTCTGCCGGGGCTGATGGTAACGATTCTGCTGATGATCACCACCTACGTCATCGCACGGCGGCGCGGGTACGGGGGTGACGGCGATCCCTTCTCATGGGGTCCGTTCGTCAAGGCGGCGTGGGATGGCAAATGGTCCATCGGGGCGCCGGTGATCATTCTGGGCGGCATCTATGGCGGGGCCTTCACGCCGACGGAAGCTGCGGGGGTTGCGGTCTTCTACTCGCTTTTCGTAGGGCTCTTCATCTACCGCGAACTGACGGTGAAAAAGGTCGTCGATGCGCTGCGGTTCACGGCGCTGCTGACCGGTATCCTGATCCTGCTCACGCCGACGCTGGCCTTCGGCCAGCTCACTGCCTTTTACGATGTGCCGAGCGCCGTGCAGGAAGGGATCACGGCGATCACCACGAACAAATATCTCGTGCTGCTGCTGATCGGCATCTTCTACATTTTCATCGGCACCTTCATGGAGAGCCTCGCGCAGATCGTGCTTTTCACCGCCGTATTCCTGCCGCTGGCCCTGTCGCTGGGGGTCGATCCGGTGATGTTCGGTATCTTCACGGTGATCACCTGCGAGATCGGCTTTCTGACGCCGCCGCTTGGGGCGAATCTGACCGTGGCCGCGCGGATTTCGGGTATTTCCATAGAGCGGATTTCCGTCGCCGTGCTGCCCTTTATCGGGGCCTATATCGTGGGGATGCTGATCCTGATCGCCTTTCCCGATATCGCGACGGTTCTGCCCAACTGGCTTTACGGGCCTGCACGTTAGGGAGGTTAACGCATGTTCGATCTGATCCTGAAAGGCGGCGAGGTTTTCGACGGCACCGGGGCCGCCAGTTTCATCGGCGACGTGGTCGTCAAGGATGGCCGGATTGCGGAGGTCGCGGCGGAGGGGCAGATCAACCCCGCCCGCGCGGCGGAGGTGATCGACGTCTCGGGGCTGACCGTCTCGCCCGGTTTCGTAGACATGCACACGCATTCCGATTTCACTTTGATCGCGGATGGAAGGGCGGAAAGCCAGGTGCATCAGGGCGTGACGACCGAGGTGATCGGGCAATGCGGTATCTCCTGCGCGCCGGTGGTGAGCCACGACCAGATCAAGCGCGTGGCGCCCTGGCATACGAACGACGCCAGGCACAAGAACTGGCACGGTTTCGGCGAATATCTCGACGTGCTGCAGGAAACCGAGCTTGGCGTGAACGTCATGGCTTTTGTCGGGCACGGGACTATCCACCGTGCGATCCTCGGCGGTGATCTGCGCGCGGGTGAGGCGGACGAAGTGGCTCAGATGGCGCGGCTGGTGGATCAATGCATGGACGAGGGGGCGGGGGGCTTTTCGTCGGGGCTTGAGTATTTTCCGGGCATTCTCGCCGCGCCCGAGCATCTGGTGCCGATGTGCGAGGTGGCGGCGAAGCGCGGGCGGCTCTACGCGACCCATGTGCGGAACCGGGACACGCATTACGATCTGGGCTTTGCCGAGGCCATCGCCACGGCGCGGCAGTCGGGCGCAAAGCTGCAGATCAGCCATATCCAGCCCAAGTTCGGCGCGCCCGATTACGCGATGCACCATACGCTGGAAATGATCGAGCTGGCGCGCCGCTACGATTGCGATATCGCCTTTGACGTCATCCCGCACGACTGGAACCACACGCTGATGGCCGCGATCCTGCCGAAATGGGCGCAGGCGGGGGGCATCGACGAGGTGATGAAACGGCTTGCCGACCCGGAGACGCGGGAGAAGATCAAGGCCAACCCGCAGCCCATGTGGCTGATCGTGAAGGCCGAGAAATGGTCGGACATCATCCTGCTGAACGCGACCGAGAACAAGGATATCGTCGGCATGGATTTCGCCGAGATCGGGCGGATGCGGAATTGCCATCCCTACGACGCGGTGCTCGATATCCTGCTGGAGGAGGGAGAGAACATGATGGCCTGCATGTGGTCGTCGAAGTCGTTTCGCAATTCCGATGTGGACCTGTGTCTGGAGCAGGACGAATGCGCCGTGATCTCTGACACGGTGGCGATTGCGAATGACGGGGTACTGAAGGACCACATCGGGTCATTGTCGGGCTACGGCTGGGCGGCGCGGTTCCTGCAGTATTACGTGCGCGACCGGCAGGTGCTGAGCCTCGCGCAGGGGCTGGCCAAGATCACCTCGATCCCCGCGGACCGTTTGGGGATCAAGGAGCGGGGGCGGCTGAAGGCCGGGTATCACGCGGACATCTGCGTCTTCGACAAGGCGGCGATTGCGAGCAACGCGACGGCGAAGCATCCGCGGCGCTATGCCAGCGGCATCGCGCATGTGCTGGTGAACGGGAAGCTGTCGATGCGGAACGGGGAGCGCACGGCGGTGAACGCGGGGCAGGTGCTGCGGGAGTTTGCCGCCTGAGTGCGGAGGGCATCGCCCTCCTGCGGGAGGGAGAGCGATGCCCGGCCTTGAGGCCGGGCGGTACATCTCAGATCGTATTGCTCTGTTATTGCAACAGTTGCGGCAGCCAGAGCGCGATCATCGGGAAGGCGATCAGCAGGAACGCCATGCCGAGCATCGTGAGGCAGTAGGGCAGCGCCCCCAGCATCACCTCGTTCAGAGAGCCTGACTTTCGCGCGCCTTGCACCACGTAGAGGTTCAGCCCCACGGGCGGCGTGATCAGCGCCATCTCGATCAGCACGATCATCAGGATGCCGAACCAGATCACGTCATAGCCCTGTGCCACCACCAGCGGCACGATGATCGGGATCGTCACCACCATCAGTGACAGTGTCTCGATGAAGAAGCCCAGCACGATGTAAAGCACCACCACGACAAGGATCGTCTTGAGCGGCGTCAGACCAAGGCCGTTCATGAACTCCGTCAGCTCCCGCCCCAGACCGGCGGAGGCCAGCGTGAAGTTGAGGAAGGACGCGCCGATGACGATCAGCATGATCATCGAGGTGATCTTGACCGTGCCGGTGAGGCTCTGAATCAGCATGTCCCAGCTCACGCCGCCGAAAGCCAGCGCAATGAGGAACGCGCCTGCGACGCCCACGGCGGCGGCTTCGGTTGGCGTTGCCCAGCCACGGTAGATGGACCCGACAATGAGGCCGAAAAGGATGATGATCGGGATGAGGTCGATGAGCGCCCGCAGCATCTGAGGGAAGGGGAAGGTGCGGCGCTGGCCGCCGAGTTCGGGGCGGATCGTGCAGATGATCGCGGTCACCGCGAGGAAGGCGAGCGCCAGCGCGAGGCCGGGGATGAGGCCCGCGAGGAAGAGCTGCGGGATCGAGGATTGCGTCAGGAACCCATAGACGATCAGGTTGATCGACGGCGGGATCATGATGCCCAGCGTGCCGCCTGCGGCGATGGCACCGGAGAAGAGTTTGGGGTCATAGCCCAGCTTCTCGGCCTGCGGCATGGCGACGGTGGCAACGGTCGCGGCGGTGGCGACGGAGGAACCGGAGGTGGCCGAGAACATCGTTGCTGTAGCGACGTTGGCGTGGACAAGGCCACCGGGCAGCCACGAAACCCAACGGTCGAGGGCGGCGTAGGTGCGGGTGGCGACGCCCGAGCGGACGAGGATTTCACCCAGGAGCACGAAGAAGGGAATGGCGATCAGCGTCGCGGAGTTGGACGAGGACCAGACCATGTTGCCCAGACCCCGCGTGAGTGGAAAGCTGGAGAAGAACGTGTCGATGCCGAAACCGAGAAGAAACAGCACGATCCCCACGGGGATCGAGAGCGCAAGCAGGCCCAGAAGGCCGACGGTTACATATCCGATCATTGCAGGGTGTCCTGTTCTGCGAAGGCTCCGACAAAGCTTTCTGTTTCTTCGTGGCGGCGCTTGATCACCAGGCTCAGCGCGACAAGGGTGACGATGCAGGACATGAGCGCGAACCACACCCAGCCCGCGAACCATGGGATCTGTACCAGTGCCAGCGGGGTTTCGAGCGGCGTGTTGGCGCGCGAGCTGTTGGTGATGGAGCGTTCGACCACGGGCCATGCCTTGATCGCAATGGTCACGATCACGGTGGACATGACGATCATGGAAAAGACGTCCATCAGCGCGCGACCGAAGGTCTGGAAGCGGACGCGCAACAAATCGATGCGCACGTGTCCAAGTTCAAGCAGGGTAAAGGCCATGCCCCATGAGGTGGCAAGCGCCATGGTGTAGCCCGCGATTTCCTCGGTGCCGCCCATGCCTTCACCGATTTGCCGCATGATGATATCGGCGAGGATGAAGGCCGCGCAGGCCAGCAGGCCAAAGCCGACCACCAGTGCGACGCCGCGATTGATCCGGCGCAGGGTGTCGATCAGTTGCAGTTCCATGGGCTCTGTCCCTCTGGTGGAAGATGTCGCGCCCCGGACGCGATCCGGGGCGTCGACGTTGTGAGCGGGAGGTCCCGGGACAGGCCCGGGACGCCGTGTTTAGTTGATTGTCACACCCACGACCTTGCCGACGCTGTCGTTCCAGCGCTGGGCCCAGTCGCCACCGGCACGCTCGGCCCATTCGGGCAGCACTTCGCCGGTCAGGATTTCGCGGGCGCGGGCAAAGTCGGCATCGCTCGCCTCGACCAGCGTCATGTTGCGCGCTTCGCCCGCCGGGCAGTCGCCGTTGCCGGTCAGGCAGGCGATGTCATTGACAAGCGCATCCTGCGCGCTGGCCCATGCGGGGTCTTCAAAGCCCGACTTGATCTCGGATTCGATCAGCGCCTTCTGGTCGTCGGAAAGCGAATTCCACTTGTCCATGTTGATCGCGGTCACAACCGAATCCCAGCCGCCCAACGGGATCGGCAGCAGGTGCGTGGACACTTCCCACCAGCCGGCGGAATAGCCCGACCCGGCACCGGTCACGGCGCAGTCGACAACGCCGTTCTGCAGCGCACCCGGCACTTCGGAGAAGGAGACGTTGACGCCCTCGGCACCCAGTGCTTCCAGCAGTTTCGCGGTCATGCGGCCCGAGGCGCGCACCTTGAGGCCCTCAAGATCAGACAGCCCCGCAATCTCGTGGTTGCAGAAGACGACCTGCGGCGGATAGGGCGCGATGGCCAGCACGTGGCTGTTGAAGCGGTCATGGAAAATATCTGTGACCATCGGACGCGCCGCGTCCACCATGGCGCGTGCCTCGTCGGCGGTCAGTGCGATCAGCGGCACGTCGAGACCTTCGAGTTCGGGCGCGTCTGCAACGGCATAGTCGGCCACGGTCATGGCAACGTCATAGACGCCCTGGCCCAGCAGTGGGTAGATGTCGCCAAGGCCGAGGCTCATCTGGTTGTGGGTGGTCAGTTCCACCGTCAGATCGCCGTTCGAGGCGGCGGGCAGTTTCTCGGACCAGAAGGGGGCCTCGTACTGCTGGTGCAGCGGCAGGCTGGACCAGCTGCCGACGACGGACAGGTTCTCGGCCCATGCGGGTGCGGCGAGCGCCGTCGTGGCGGCAAGTATGGAGAGTGCTTTTTTCATTGGGATACTCCTTGTTGGATTGGTTTTTGTTGGGTTGAATTCAGGCGGCTTTGAGGATCGTCGTTTCCGCGTCCTCGGCCACGTCCGCGATCAGCATGTGACCGGGGGAATGGGTGATGCACAGCGGCAGTTTCGCCGCGAGCAGCACGTTCTGGGGGGTGACGCCACAGGCCCAGTAGACCGGGACTTCGCCCTCTCTGATCTCTACCGCATCGCCCCAGTCGGGGTTGTTCAGGTCCGCGATGCCGATGTCGGCGGGATCGCCGAAGGCGATGGGCGCGCCGTGGGCCTGCGGGTAGCGCGCGCTGATGCGGCGGGCTTCCTCGACCTGATCCGCGGGGATCGGGCGCATGGTGACGACCATCTCTCCGGCGAAGGGACCGGCGGGCACCAGCTGAATGTTGCTGCGGTACATCGGCACGTTCTTTCCGCTGTCGATGTGGCGGACGGGAATGCCATTGCGCAGAAGCGCGTTCTCGAAGGTAAAGGAACAGCCAAGCGCCACGGTGACCAGATCATCCTGCCAGATGCCGCTGATGTCGGTCACCTCGTCGGTCATCACGCCGTCGCGGAAGACCCGGTACTTGGGCACATCGGTGCGAATGTCGATGTCACGGCCAAGCGTCGGGAGCATCGGGTTGCCGGTGTCACCCACACCCACCAGCGGGCATGGCTTGGGGTTGCGCTGGCAGAACCGCAGGAAGTCCAGCGCATAGACCTCGGGGAGAATGGCGAGGTTGCACTGAAGCTTTCCTGCGGCGAGGCCCGCAGTGTGACCCGCATAAGCGCCGCTTCTGATCGCGGCCCTGACCTTTTCGGCGGGCAGCCCCTTGAGATCGGAATGCGTAACGGTCTGGTCTGTCATGCGGTCCCCTTTTGAGATATGGCCAGAGCATCACAAAATGTGGGCATTCATGCAAATTATCATTTTATATCGGCCGTGATAGATATCATCTATCTCACCGCGGGTGGGACAAATCCCATGCCTCGGCCACGTCGCGGGCGATATGGGCGCTTGTCTCGACAAGGAAACTGCGCGGTTCGGAGAGGAACGAAGCAGTGAACTCCAGCGGTTGCACCAGGAAACCGGGATCGAATTCGACGATCTGGCCCGAGGCGAGATGGTCTTCGGCAAGGGCACGCGGGTAGGGGCCAACGGCGATGCCCGCGGCGATCATCTTGAGGCTGGCCGAGAGCGAGGCAGAGGCAAAGACCCGCGCCTTTGGGCCCACACGCCGTGACAGTTCCGACATCAGTTCCCGGTAGGGGCGTGTCTTGCTGGAGTAGGAGATGACGGGGATCTTGCTGAGATCGGTCTGGGGATTCGCCGTGCTGCGGTACCAATGCAGGTCAAAGGCGGGCAGGGTGACATTCTCGACGCTGAACTCGGAAACAGGACCCATCAGGAACGCGAGGTCGAGCCGTCGTTCGAGCAGGGCGGCGCGCAGGTTCAACGATATGTCCACCGTCAGGTCGACGTTGACCCTGGGGTATTGCTGGCTGAAGGCCTTCAGGAATTCGGGCAGCCAGGATTGCGCGATGGTCTCGGAGGCACCCACCCGGAACAGCCCTTCGGCCTCGGAGGGGTTGGCGACGCGCTGTTTGATCTCTTCTTCGACAAAGAGCATCTGCTCGGCATAGGACAAAAGCAGGGTGCCATGCTTGGTCAGGACCAGATCGCCGTGCCCCCGTTCGAAAAGCGGCACCCGCAATTCATCCTCGAGGTTGGCAATCCGGGTTGAAACGGCGGGTTGCGACAGATGCAGGCGTTCGGCGGCCTTGCGGAACCCACCAAGGCGCGCGACCCAGAGGAACGTCCTGATCTGATCGAATTTCATGCCTATTCATAGGCGTGATCCGATCGGCGTGGAAATGCTAAATACCGGTCTCAATGGCCTATTCGGCGGCAACCGGCGTTGGGCCAGCCTCCGCTTCAGCCGGGCGCGCCGACAGCACCAGCCGCAAGAGCGGCGGGACCGTCAGCAGCGTGAGGAACGCGGACATCGACAGCCCGCCCACGACCACCGCGCCAAGACCGCGGTACAGCTCGGACCCCGCTCCGGGGAACAGCACCAGCGGCAGCATCCCGCAGACCGAGGTGAGCGTCGACATGAAGATCGGACGGATACGGTTCCGCGTGGCTTCCTCGATCGCGGCCACGGGTTCCATCCCCTCCTCGCGCAGATGGTAGAGCGACTGGTGCACGATGAGGATCGCGTTGTTCACAACGATCCCGATCAGGATGACGAAGCCCAGCAGTGTCAGCATATCCAGCGGCTGGGTTCCGACCATGTTCAGGACCGCCAGACCGCCCACACCCCCCGCAGCGGCAACGGGGACCGAGATCATCACGACCAGCGGCAACAGGAAGCTTTCGAACAGGATCGCCATGGCGAGAAAGACGATGACCATAGCCACCGCAAGGTTGATCTGGATCGCATTCCACGTCTGCGAGAGCTGGTCGGCGGTGCCCGAGACAGTCAGGCGCACGCCCGGGGGCAGGCCCTGTTCCTCGAGCACGCTGATGACGTCCGCCTGCAACATCTCGACCGCCGCTTCAAGCGGCAGGGCGTCCGAGGGCCGCACCTCCAGTGTGACGGTGCGCAGGCGTTCGAGGTGCCGGATTTCCGTGGGCCCCGCGGTCACCCGCACCTCCGCAAGTTCCGAGGCCGGGACGATCTGGCCAGACGGCGTGACCACCGGGAAGGAGCCCACGTCCTGCGTGCGCTGCCCACGGAGCGCTTCATCAACGCCCTTGAGCGTCAGATCAAGGCGTCGGTTGCCCACGTTGATCTCGGCCACCCGGAGCCCGTCGTTGTAGGCATCCACCGTGGCGGCAAGATCGGAGGTGGAGAGCCCCGCATCGGCAAGGCGGATGCGGTCGGGGATCAGTCGCAGTTCCGGCGCGCCAAGCTCCAGCCCGGGAATGGGGCGGAACTGGTGGCCTTCGGATCGCGGCAGAAGCTCTCCGATGATGCCCGCCGCGCGGCCCGCGACACCGAGGATATCTTCCAGCTCGTCGCCCGAGACGTTCAGCTCGATCGTGCGACCGCCGCCCACGCCCCGCCCGAAAAGCGAGGGCTGTGTCATGAAGCCGAAGGTGCCGGGCTCGGCAAAGATGGGTCGCGACAGGATCGGGATCACTTCTGCCACGCGGGAGCCGTCGACAGCGGCGGCACCGACAAAGCTGTTACCGGGGGTCGCGACGAAGAAGAAGGAATTGAGGGCGGGACGTCCGTCCTCGGTCTCGGTCGCGGGGCGGGCCTGCCACATCGGCTCGGCCACCGCCTCGATCCGCTGGGCGATGGTCTCGGTGGTGTCGAGGTTGTAACCCGGCGGCGGAATGATCAGACCGAAGACAAGGTTGCGGTTGCCCTCGGGCAGGTATTCGAGCTTGGGCAGAAACGCCCAGGCGGCGACAGAGGCGCCCGTCGCGATGGCCGCGACCATGACCAGCCCGGCGGCGCGGAAACGGACGGTGAACCGCACGTAGGCCATGATCAACCAGGTGAAGGCGCGGCCGAAATGGTCGATACCGGGCAGGCGCATTGTGCTTGTCTTGCCATCCTTGAGCAGGCGGCTCGACAGTGCCGGGATCACGGTGACGGCGACGATCAGCGACAGCAGGACCGAGACCGAGATCGCGACCGCGATGTCGCGGAAAAGTTGCCCGGCTTCCAGCTGCATCACGAGGATGGGGATGAAGACCAGCACAGTGGTCAGAGCCGAGACAAGGATTGCACCCCAGACCTGCTTGGCCCCGATGTAGGCCGCCTCGCGCCGCGATTTGCCCTGTTCGCGCAGTCGGTAGATGTTTTCCAGCACCACGATGGCCGCATCCACGATCATGCCCACGGCAAAGGCGATGCCCGCCAGCGAGATCACGTTGAGCGTGCGCCCCGTCGCGGCCATGGCCACGAATGTGGCGACGATAGAAACCGGGATCGCCATGGAGATCACGATGGTCGCCCGCGGACTGCGCAGGAAGATCAGCAGGACGCTCGCCGCAAGCAGTCCGCCGATCCAGATGTTCTGGGTCACAAGGTCGATGGCGCCCTCGATATAAATCGTCTCGTCGTAGACCTGTTCAAGCTGCAGGTTGTTGGCGGCAACGGGCCCGGCCTTGAGCTCCTCGATCACCTGTTTGACCTCTTCCATGGTGGTGATCACGTTGGCGCCCTGTTCGCGCACGATGTTGAAAGCCAGCGCCGGTTCGCCCCGGAACCGCAGGCGGGTCGTCTTGTCCTTGTAGGCAAAGGCCACGTCGGCCACGTCCGAAACGCGCACACGGCCAAGCGAGCCTGAACGCCCCTGGCTTTCGCTGCGCAGAACAACATCCTCGATGGCCGCGACGTTGTTGAGATTGCCGTCCGCGCGCACCACGTAGCGGCGCTTGCCTTCTTCGACATCGCCCGCCGAAAGGCTGATGTTCTCGGCCCTGAGCCGCGCGACGACGGCGGGGATTGTAAGGCCGAAGCGCGCCAGTTCCTCGGGGCGGATGACGATCTGCAATTCGCGCGCCACGCCGCCAAAGACGTTTACGGTCGAGACACCGTTCACCCGTTCAAGCCGTTCCTTGACCACGTCCTCGATGAAATCGCCGTATTCCGGCAGGGGCCGCGCGGTCTGATCGGTCGCGCGCACCATCACCCAGGCGATGGGGCTGTCGTCCGAACCCGAGGTGTTCAGCGTCGGTTCGCCCGCTTCGCTGGGATAATTCCCCACCCGGTCGAGCCGGTTGGACACCAGGAGCAGAATGTCGCCCATGTCCGAGCCGACGGCGAACTCCAGGGTCACTTCCGCCTGCCCGGTCCGCGCCCGGCTCGACATGATCTCGAGCCCCTCGAGGCCGCGGAAGGCATCCTCCTGCGGGTTGATGATCTCGCGCTCGATCTCGGCAGGGGCGGCGCCGGACCAGAGGGTTTCAACCACCACGACCGGCTTGCGCACGTCGGGGGCAAGCTGCACCGGAATGCGCGCTAGCGACAGCACGCCGAAAAGCACGGCCATGATCACCACGGCGATGACGGCGATGGGACGTTCGATGGCGGCGCGGATCGGATCCATGGGCGTCAGTCCTGCGCGCGACGGGGCGTGTCGCTGGCCGAGCCACCGTTGGCAATCTGCTGGCCACCGCCGCTTGACGCAGCGGGGCCCGAGGGGGCGATGTCCTGACCTGGCCGCAGGCGCTCGTTGCCGCGCACGACGACCTCGTCGCCGGGGGAGAGGCCCGCAAGCACCTCGAATCCGCCCTCAAGGGCTGCGCCGATCTCGACCTCGCGTGGCTGGGCCTTGCCCTCGGCGTTCACGAAAACGGTCCAGCCGCCCTGCGACTGCACCAGCGCGTCCTTTGGCACCACGGTCGCCTCGCGCGGCGCGCTCACCGGCACTTCGAGTGAGACGGACTGGCCCACGGCGACAGGTGTTCCCGGATCGGCGATGACAAAGCGGACAGGCCGGGTACGCGTTGCCGAAAACTCCGTTGGCAGGATGGCGCGCAGCTCCAGGCGCATCTGCCCCCCTGTATCGGTGCGCGCTTCAACCGGCAGGTCTGGCCGCAGGGCGGCGATGAACCGGGCGGGCACATTGGCCTCCACTTCCATCGCGCCCTGATCGAGCAGGGTCGCGACCTGGGTGCCGACCGAAATGAACTGTCCACGCTCGGTCGTGACCTGCAAGACGACGGCATCGAAAGGCGCGCGGATCGTGGCGTTCTTGAGCTGGTATTCGGCCTGCCTCAAGGCCGCCTCTGCTGCCCGGACGCGGGCCACGGCCTCTTGCTGGCCGCCAATGGCGGCAGCGTAGTCGGCGCTGCGTTCGTCAAGCTGTGCCTCGGGAATGGTGGAGTTCTCCCTGAGCGTTTCTGCCCTGCGCAGCGCCTTTTGTGCCCGGTCCAGAACGGCCTTTGCCACCGCGACCGCGCCCTCGGCGATCTCGATCTGCGCCTGTGCCTGATCGACCTCGATCTTGAGCAATTCGGTATCGAGCTGGGCCAGCACGTCACCCTCGGCCACCGTGTCGCCAACGCGCAACGGCACCCGCTCGGCCACGCCGGACACACGTGCGGCAACCGCGCTTTCCCGACCTGTCACGACCTCGCCGAAGACGGTGACGGTTTCGGACATCGTGCGCGTCTCGACCAGAGCCGTCGCGACGCCTGCGGGCCGCCCCTGTGCGAGTGCCGCGCCGGCGACCAGGCAGAAGCTGATGATCAGTGCTACGATGCTGCGGCCGGGCATGGCGCGCTCCTTTCCTCTCGCGGCTCCGTGCCGCAATGCAGAAGATAGCACGATTCAGCGCCTGACCAGTGCTGCTTTGACGCGGGGTGCGTAAATCCAACCGACAGAGCTGGAGCTTGATCCTATCCTGAACCGAACCGCCGAAGCCAAGAGGATAAATTCATGGCGGCGGCGGACGGGGGGCGAGGATAACCCGAATGCCTAGCAGGCGATCGGCGCGAGCCTCATATCCGGGACCTGCGTTATTGCCCTTTGGCGGCGCACATCGCCGCGACAGATTGGCCTTCTGGGGACTTACAGCGCGCAACAGCCTGTCAATCGTATTTACCTGCGATAGGTATGGGCGCACTGGAGGTGCGTCATGGTGCTTGAATTCGAGGGCGTCGAGAAATCGTTTCGCGACAGCGAAGGGCTGGTGCCCGTGCTGCGCGGTGTCAGTTTTGGCCTAAAGGCAGGCGAGACGCTGGCACTGACCGGCGAGTCGGGCTCTGGCAAGAGCACAGTGCTCCATATCGCGGCGGGGCTTGAGGCGGCGGATGCGGGCGCGGTACGTGTTTCGGGTCAGGATATGGCCCAGATGGACGACGCCGCGCGCGCCGGGCTGCGCCGCACCGACATCGCATTGGTATTCCAGCAGTTCAACCTGATCCCCTCGCTCACCGTCGCTGATAACATCACCTTTCAGGCAGCGCTCTCGGGCCGGGTCGACAAGACACATGTCGACGGCTTGGTCGAGGCGCTGGGCCTCGGGCCGCAGATGCGCAAATACCCCGAGGCGCTGTCGGGCGGGCAGCAACAGCGTGTGGCCATCGCGCGGGCGCTTGCCGCGCGGCCCCGTCTGATGCTCGCGGACGAGCCTACCGGCAACCTTGACGAGGCGACCGCCGAGGACGTGCTGGCGCAGATGCTGAAACTGGTCGCACAGACCGGTGCGGCGCTCTTGATGGTCACCCATTCGCCCGCCATAGCAGCGCGGATGGACCGGGAGATTCACCTCAGTGGCGGTCAGTTGACATGATCCGACCCTGCCTGCGCGCGCTGCTTTCGCACTGGCGGCGCAACCCCTTGCAGCTTTTTGCCTTTCTGGCGGGCCTCGCGCTGGCCACGGCGCTGTGGTCCGGGGTGCAGGCGATCAATGCTGAGGCGCGGGCGAGCTATGATGCCGCCGCCGCGACGTTGGGCGAGGGGCAGTTCGACCAGCTGGTGCCGCGTCAGGGGGACAGCATTCCGCAAGCGCTTTACGTCACGCTGCGCCGCTCGGGATGGCTTGTCTCGCCGGTGATCGAAGGGCGGCTGGGGGACGTGCGGCTGGTGGGGATCGAGCCGTTGACCTCGCCCAATGCGGCGGGGATCCTTGGCGAGGGGGCATTCATCGAAGGGCAGGCGGATCACCTCTTTGCCAATGCCGAGGTTGCCGCGCAGCTCGCCGGGCGGGCCGAGGTGACTGTCGATCCCGCCATCGCACCGGGCCTTGCGCTTGGCGATATCGGGACGCTGCAGCGCCTCCTGAGCCGCGACGATCTGAGCCGCCTGACGGTTTTGCCGGGGCAGCCGCTGGGTCAGCCAGATCTGGAAACGGTCGCCCCGGGACTTCGCCTGCAGCTCTCCAGCCAGGTGGCCGACGTGGGCCAGTTAACCGACAGTTTCCACCTCAACCTGACCGCCTTCGGCCTGCTCAGTTTCGCCGTCGGTCTCTTCATCGTGCACAGCACCATCGGCCTTGCCTTCGAGCAGCGGCGCGGCATGATACGCACCCTGCGCTCTCTCGGTGTCCCGCTGCGTACCCTCATCGTGCTCATCCCCCTCGAGATGTTCAGCCTCGCGCTTGTCGGTGCGGCGCTCGGGATCGTGCTGGGCTATTTCATCGCCGCCCTTTTGCTGCCCGATGTGGCGGCAACGGTGCGCGGGCTTTACGGCGCGCGGATCTCGGGCACGCTGGAGCTGCGTCCCGAATGGTGGCTGTCGGGCATGGCGCTGGCAATCCTTGGGACCGGAGCGGCATTGGCGGGCCGTATCTGGCAGATCGCGCGCATGCCGCTTCTGGCCAGCGTCCGGCCGCGTGCCTGGGTAATGGCAACGGCGTCACGGTTCTGGTTGCAGAGCGTTGGTGCGGTGGTTCTGCTGGGCGCGGCTGCCTTGCTTACGATCTTTGGCGAAGGGCTGGCCGCAGGCTTCGCGTTGCTGGGCTGTCTGCTGATTGGCGCGGCGCTGGCGCTGCCTGCGGTTGCGGAACGCGCGCTTACCCTCGTTCAGCGCCGGACACGCGCGCCGGTCTGGGGCTGGTTCTGGGCCGACACGCGCCAGCAGCTGCCGGGCTTGAGCCTTGCGCTCATGGCGCTGCTGCTGGCGGTGGCCGCAAACATCGGGGTCTCGACCATGGTGTCGAGCTTTCGGCTGACCTTCGTCGGCTTTCTCGACCAGCGCCTCGCGCCCGAGCTTTTCGTGCAGGTCGAAACCGAAGAGCAAAGCGTGGCTCTTGAGGGGTTCCTGAGCGGCGAAGGGCTGGAGAGCCTGCCGCTTCTTTCGACGTCGGCGCAGGTGGCGGGTCAGCCTGTCGAGCTATTCGGCGTGCGCGTTGGTCCCACCTACCGGAACAGCTGGGCCTTCCTAAGCGAAACGCCCGATGCATGGGACCTGGTCGAGGCCGGTCAGGCGGTGGTCCTGAACGAACAACTGGCGCGGCGGGCGGAGCTGTGGGTGGGGGACGAGGTCTCCGTGACCGGTGACCTGAAGTTGCCGATTGTCGCCGTGGTGGGGGACTACGGCAATCCGCAGGGCCAGGTGATCCTGTCCGAAGGCGTCTTCAAGGGGCTTTATCCCAGCAGCTATCCAACCCGTTTCGGCATCCGCACAGAAACCCCGGACGCGCTGCGCGCCAGCATCGTGGAGGAGATCGGCCTCGCCCCCAACGCCATCATCGATCAGGCGGCGGTCAAAGCGCTGTCGCTGCAGGTCTTCGAGCAGACTTTCGTGGTGACTTCGGCACTCAACGTCCTGACGCTGGGCGTCGCGGGCTTTGCCATCCTGATGAGCCTTCTCACGCTCGCCGACCTGCGCTTCCCGCAACTTGCGCCGGTCTGGGCGCTTGGGCTGACCCGCCGGAGCCTCGGCCAACTGGAGCTGCTGCGGGCGGTCGTGCTGGCGGCGCTGGTGTTTCTCTGTGCGTTGCCGCTTGGGTTGGCGCTCGCCTGGGTCCTCTTGTCGATCATCAACGTCGAGGCTTTCGGCTGGCGGTTGCCGATGTTCCTCTTCCCGCTCGATTACGCGCTGCTGGGGGCCTACGCGCTGATCGCTGCCGTGATCGCCGCCGCATGGCCCGCACTGCGCCTAATCCGCACGCCCCCCTCGCAACTGCTCAAGGTCTTTGCCCATGAACGTTAGGCTTCTGATTTTTCTGTACCTTTGGCCGTTTGCTGTTTTCGCACAGGGGTTTTCTGGGCTCGGGACCGAGGCCGAGGCCTTTGCGACGCCGCAACCTGATCCTTCGTTCTCTTTTCCCGCCGATCACGGCCCGCACCCTGATTACCGGATCGAGTGGTGGTACCTGACCGCCAATCTCGAAGGGCCGGACGGCACACCCTACGGGTTACAATGGACGCTCTTCCGCTCCGCCCTCGCGCCAGGTGAGGCAGAGGGCTGGCAATCGCCGCAAGTCTGGTTCGGCCATGCCGCCGTCACGACGCCGGAAGCGCATTACGCCACCGAGCGGTTTGCGCGGGGCGGCATCGGGCAGGCGGGGGTGAAGGCCGATCCGTTCAGCGCCTGGATTGATGAATGGCGGATGGAGGGGGAGAGTTTCGACAGGCTGAACCTCGTGGCTGCAGGACCGGTATTCGCCTATGACATGCGCCTCACCGCCGAAGGACCGCTTATCTTCCATGGGCAGGGCGGGTTCTCGGAAAAATCCGCATCGGGGCAGGCGAGCTATTACTATTCGCAACCCTTCTACCGGATCGAAGGAACGCTGATCTTGCCGGAGGGTGAAGTAACTGTGACCGGTCAGGCGTGGCTTGACCGGGAATGGTCATCCCAGCCGCTCTCCGAGACGCAATCGGGCTGGGACTGGTTTTCGCTCTCCTTCGCGGAAGGCGACAAACTGATGGGTTTCCAGTTGCGCCAGACCAATGGCACCCGCTTCAGCGCCGCCACTTGGATCGCGGCAGATGGCAGCACAACGGCCTTTCCCGACGGTGCCTTTACTGCCGAAGCACTGGAAACCAGCGCCGTCGCGGGCCGCGACATACCGACCCGCTGGCGCGTCCGCCTGCCCGAGCGGGGCGTCGATGCGACGGTCGAGGCGCTGAACCCGCAATCCTGGATGGACCTCTCCATTCCCTATTGGGAAGGGCCCGTGACCATCAGCGGCAGCCATGCGGGTCGTGGTTATCTGGAGATGACCGGCTATGAGTGATCCGAACGATCTGCGCACCTTGTGGGACGAGGCCTGGCAGCACCTGTCGCGGGGTGTCGCCGACGCGCGTCACCCGGCCCGCTATCCGACCTTCGCAACCGTCTCGCCCGAAGGCATGCCCGAGGCGCGCACCGTCGCCTTGCGTGCCGCCAGCCAAAGCGCCGCGCGGGTCGAGGTGCACACAGACATCTCGACCGCGAAGATACGTGCGCTGCAAGCAACGCCGTTTGCTGCCCTTCATGTCTGGATACCACGCGCGGACCTGCAGATCAGGCTAGGTGCGCGTGTCGACATCCTGACCGGACCCGAGGTCGAGGCGCAATGGTCCAAGGTGCCACCCGCTTCGCGTGTCTCCTACGGGACGGAGCCCGCGCCGGGGGTGCCGATCACCCATGTCTACGATTACGAAAAACCGCCCACGCGGGAACGGTTCGCGGTACTGGCGTGTCATTTGATAAGCGTGGATCTTGTCCACCTCGGCGGAAGGCACCGGCGTGCGCTCTACGTCGCGAAGGACTGCTGGCAAGGAACCTGGGTTGCGCCCTAGTCGCCCAGGAAACGTTCCAGCATCGCCAGCACGTTGACCCTTGCTCTCAGCCGGTTGGCCAAGAGGAACACACCGCCGAACTTGCGTTGCAACAGAAGCACGTCAATGGGCAGGGGCGGCGGCACGAAACCGTCCTCGGCCAGCGCCATGCCCTGCGCCTGCATCTGCCGCGACAGCGCGGTCTGCGCGAAGTCGAAAAGCGGCTCGGCGCGGAGCGCGGCAAAGACGGTCCGGACCATGTCCACGATCTGGCGGCGATGCGCTTCCTTTGTCGCGGTCCCAATAAATCCGATCTCGACCGCCACTTCTTTGAGCGTCTTTGGATCGTCCTCCAGTCCCGCGCGCATCATCCGGCGATATTGATCGCTGATCTGAGCGGGGATGTCGCGTGTCGCGCCGAAATCCAGCAGGACGATGCGCCCAGTGTCCGTCTGGTAACGGAAATTCGCGAAATTCGGATCGGTCTGCATGACGCCAAAGCCAAAAAGCTCTTCCAGCGTCAGTTCGACAAGGCGCGCGGCGATCCGGTTTCGGTCTTCCTGGGGCAGGGCGGCAGCCTCTTCGATGGGCGTCCCCGGGACGTAGCTCATCGAGAGGACCTGTTGCGTGCTCCAATCTGCCTGAAGCTCCGGCACGACGAAATGCGCGTGAGACCCTAGCAGCGCGCCGAACCGGGCCAGCGCGGCGCCCTCGCGCAGATAATCCGTCTCGTCATGCAGTTGCTTTCGCGCCTCGGCAAGATACGGGGCCAGTTCGAACCCCTTGGGCAAGAGCCCCGTCATTCGAATGAGCGCGCCGACGTTCGCCACGTCGCTGTCGATGCTGCGCGCCACGCCGGGATACTGCACCTTGATCGCCAGATCGCGCCCGTCTTTCAGTTGCGCACGGTGCACCTGCCCGATGGAGGCCGCAGCGATGGGATGCACGTCGAACTTGGCGAACTTGCCGAGCCAGCCCGCGGGCCATTCGGCGTTCAGGACCTGCTTGAGCTGCGCGGGCGGCATGAAATGCGCGTTGTCCCGCAGTCGTGCCATGATCTGCGCCAGCTCCGGCGGCAAAACCTCGCCCGTGTCCATCGAGACAAGCTGCCCGATCTTCATCGCCGCGCCCCGCATCTGGGCCAGCTGTTCGGCCACGCGGTTCATGTTGGCGGGTGTCAGCAGCAGGTTGCGCATCGAAGGCCGCTGGCCCCGGCCCAGTTGCGCGATGCCCTGCACGGCCATGTTGCCCGCCAAGCCAGCCGTCATCGCGCCCAGCCTGCCGAGACGCTCAAGGCGTCTCGCTGGCACCGGCACGGCACGGGAGTGAGCGGGTTTGCGTTCCATGGGTCGGAGATAGGCGCACGAAACCTCTCGGCAATGCGGATCAGCCCGCTGCGACCTTTGGTCAGGCCACTGGAACCGATACCGTGCGCCCCTAGTTTCCCCGCCATGCAAGAGAACACACAAACCCCGATGATGCGCCTGATCTCGCTGGCCCTGGGCAGCATGCGCACCCCGCCCGGCAGGCGGCGCATCCTGATCGCCTATAGCTACGGCATCCTCTGTCACACGATCTTTGCCGCAGCCGTCATCGCCATGATCGTCGCGATGTTTTTCGGGATGAGCGAGAGTTTCGGGGCGGTGCCTTATCCCTGGGCGACCCTCGCCAACATTGCCTTGGTTCTGCAGTTCCCGGTCGTCCATTCCCTTCTGCTGACGCGCCGGGGAGGGAAGTTCCTGGGCGGGCTTGCCCCGGCCGGGCATGGTGGGACGCTCGCCACGACCACCTTCGCCATCGTCGCCTCTGTTCAGTTGCTCGCGCTCTTCGCGCTGTGGACACCCAGTGGCATCGTCTGGTGGCGCGCGGAAGGTGCGGCCTATTACATTATCTGTGCTGCCTATGCGGCATCCTGGCTGATGCTGATCAAGGCGAGCTATGATGCGGGGGCGGAGGTCCAATCGGGCGCGTTGGGCTGGATGTCGCTGGCGCAGGATGCCAAGCCCAAGTTTCCCGACATGCCGACAAAAGGGCTTTTTCGCTTCATCCGTCAGCCGATCTACGTGGCCTTTGCGCTGACACTCTGGACGGTGCCTGTCTGGACGCCTGACCAACTGGCGCTGGCCGTCACGCTGACTGCCTATTGCCTGATCGCGCCCAAGCTGAAAGAACGCCGTTTTGCAGCGCGCTACGGCGACCGGTTCGAGGTTTACAAGCGTCAGGTGCCCTACGCGGTGCCGATGCGGGGAATGAGATACGATGACTGAGACGAAACGCAACGACCTGAGCATCTACGACGATTTCGCCGCGCAGTGGTGGTCGGACGATGTGCGATGGGTACGGACACTCAAGAACATGGTGCCGGGACGGCTGAAATGGTTCGACCGCCATATCGACTGGGAGGGCAAGGCGGTGCTCGACCTCGGTTGCGCGGGCGGTTTCATGGCCGAGGCGCTGGCGGAGCGTGGCGCGCGCGTGACGGGCATCGACCCGGCCGCCGAGGCGATCAGGGCCGCGCAAGCGCACGCCGCCCAGGGCGGCAAGGAAATCCGCTATGACGTGGGCGTGGGCGAAGCGCTCCCTTATGACGATGGCGCCTTCGACGCCGTCGTTTGCGTGGACGTGCTGGAGCATGTCTCGGACCTCGACAAGGTCCTCTCCGAAGTCGCGCGGGTGCTGAAACCCGGTGGTCTGTTCCTCTACGACACGATCAACCGCAACTTGATTGCGCGGCTTGCCGTGATCACGGTGGCCGAGGATGTTCTGCGGCTGCTGCCCAAGGGCACCCACGATCCGGAGATGTTCATCAAGCCCGCGGAACTGATTTCTGCGATGGAGCGGGCGGGGCTGGAACCGGGGGTGCAAACAGGGTTGGGACCGCGGGGTGTAAACGGCCGGATTGATTTCACTTTCGGTCCTCTGCCGCTGAAGTCCGTCATCTACATGGGCGTCGCCCGGCGCACATAGCGCTGTCGTACCGGGGGAATGGATATGGTCCGCCGAGGTTGAGACAACTCATGTGGGCGGTCAAATCTGTGTCGTGCTGTCCGATCAGGGCGCGCTGGACACATCTTCTATCTGCCTGCCCCGCTGGACAAATTCCCCGGTCATGCCGGGAAAAGCTACAGAAAACGAAATTTTTCCTTGTTTTTGAAAATTGTCGCGCGGAAACTTTGGTGTAGCAATGTAAACTTTAGCGCCCGACGATCCGAAGGACCGCCAGAAAGAGACCGGCCAGCACCAGATGACCAACCCCAAGATCAGGAACATGGAGGATTTTGCCGCCATCAGCGGGCTCTCCCGTCCGACCGTGTCCAAGTATTTCCACGACCCCAGCAGCGTCCGCCCCAGCACCCGCGCGCGGATCGAGGCGGCGCTCGAGGAATACGACTACCGTCCCAACATCTTTGCGATGAACCAGAACCGCAAGCTGACCAAGAACGTCGGCATCGTGGTGCCCTACCTGGCGGACCCTTTCTTTGCCGAGATCGTGCGGGTGATCGAGCGGCGCTGTGTCGATGCGGGGCTGTCGCCCTTTCTCTTCAACTCCCAGGGCGAACCGGAATACGAAACGGCGATCCTCGACACGTTGCGCTCGCTCAAACCGGCGGGCGTTCTGTTTGCACCGCTGGGTCGGCAATCCGACAAATCCGCGATCGAGAGCTTCTGCCGTGACGTGCCCACCGTCCTTTTTGACAGCAACATCGAAGGGCTGGGCGAGGCCTTCGTCGGTTCAGACAACCGCAGTTTTGTCTCCCAAACCGTTGAATATCTGACGCGCACCGGCGAACCGCCCTGCTTTTTCGAGATGAAGACGCCCGCCAACCCCAACGCGAACAAGCGGCGGCTGGCCTATATCGATATGATGGACCGGCTGGGCTTTGAGCCGCGGATCGTGGCCATCAGCGGCAGCGGCTGGGCCTTTGAGGAAATCGGCAAACAGGGGGCGCTCAAGGCGCTGCAGGAGGGGACCCTGGGGACCAACACGGTGCTCTGTTCCAATGACCGCCTTGCCATCGGCTTTTTGTCCGCCGCCTATGAAATGGGCCTCAAGGTCGGGCGTGGTGCCGATTGCGCGTTGCGCGTGGCCTCCCATGACGATCATCCCTTTTCGCGCTTTACCTGCCCGTCGCTGACCACCGCCGCCCATGACTACGGCGCCGTTTCGGACGAGGTGGTCGCAACCCTTTTCCGCCTCATCGAGAGCGGCGGCAGGCTGGAGAGGCGCACGGAAACGCTCTTCCCGGCCCGGTTGATCATGCGGGATTCGGCCTGAGAAGATATTCGCCATTAAACTTTACGCGCGTAAAGAAACTTGTTGACGCGACGACAGATTGGCATTTACGCTACCTGACACAACATCCAACTTAGGGAGGATTCGGATGTCTTTGAGGAACGCACTTCGTGCGGCCACCGCGGTTGCCACGATCACCGCTTCTGGCGCACTCGCCGAAACGATCACCATCGCGACCGTCAACAACGGCGACATGATCCGCATGCAGGGCTACACCGATGACTTCACGGCCAAGACCGGCCACGAGGTCGAGTGGGTCACGCTCGAGGAGAACGTGCTGCGCCAGCGTGTGACCACGGACATCACCACCAAGGGTGGCCAGTTCGACATCATGACCATCGGCATGTACGAAACCCCCATCTGGGGCGCGAACGGCTGGCTGGTCCCGCTTGACGACCTGTCGGCAGAATACGATGCCGACGACATCCTGCCCGCCATGCGCAATGGTCTGAGCCACGAGGGCACGCTTTACGCCGCACCTTTCTACGGCGAAAGCTCGATGATCATGTACCGCACCGACCTGATGGAAAAGGCCGGTCTGACGATGCCCGATGCCCCGACCTGGGAATTCATTCGCGAGGCCGCTGCGGCCATGGATGATCCGGCAAACGATATCAACGGCATCTGCTTGCGCGGCAAGGCAGGCTGGGGCGAGGGCGGTGCCTTTATCACCGTAACCGCCAACTCCTTCGGCGCGCGCTGGTTCGATGAGGACTGGACCGCCCAGTTCGATCAGCCCGAGTGGAAAGAGGCGCTGACCTTCTTCTCGACCCTGATGAACGACTATGGCCCCGAGGGCTATGCCACCAACGGCTTCAACGAGAACCTGTCGCTTTTCCAGCAGGGCAAGTGCGGCATGTGGATCGACGCCACCGTGGCGGCGTCCTTCGTGACAAACCCCAACGATTCGACCGTGGCCGACAAGGTCGGCTTTGCGCTCGCCCCCAACAAGGACGGTGTCGCGAAGCGCTCCAATTGGCTCTGGGCATGGGCGCTGGCAATTCCCGCCGGTACCCAGAAGGAAGCCGCGGCCAAGCAGTTCATCGAATGGGCCACCTCGAAGGACTACATCGAGCTGGTCGCGGCCAAGGAAGGCTGGGCCAACGTGCCCCCGGGTGCCCGCTCCTCGCTCTACGAGACGCCCGAGTACCAGGAAGTGCCCTTCGCCAAGATGACGCTCGACTCCATCAATGCGGCTGATCCGACCAACCCGACGGTCAAGCCGGTGCCATATGTCGGCATCCAGTTCGTCGCCATCCCTGAATTCGCGGGCATCGCGACCGAGGTGAGCCAGGAGTTCTCGGCGGTCTACGCGGGCCAGCAGTCGGTAGACGAAGCGCTTGAAAAGGCGCAGGCGATCACCACCGACGCCATGGAAGCCGCAGGCTACTAAGGCAACGTTTCCCAAGGGGCGGCAGCGCCCGCCCCTTGGATTTTTCCCGATTTTCTTGCACACTCAACACCCCTAGCCGACGCCTCTGCCGCGTCCACAGGAAAGGTGCATCCCATGGCCACCAAAGCTTCACGCTCCGCCGCCCGCCTGATGATGGCCCCCGCTGTCGTGCTGCTGCTGGGCTGGATGTTGGTCCCCCTGATCATGACGCTGTGGTTTTCCTTCCGGAAATACCTGCCGCTTCGGGGCGGTGATCTCGGCTGGGCGGGCTTTGACAACTACGTGCGCTTCGTTACCTCGTCGTCCTTCTGGCCTGCCGTCTCGGCGACGCTGATCATCGTCGGCGGTGTCCTTGTCATCACCGTCTGTCTCGGCAGCCTGCTTGCGATCCTGCTGGATCAGCCGATGTGGGGGCAGGGGGTCGTGCGCATCCTCGTCATTGCACCCTTCTTCGTGATGCCCACCGTTTCGGCGCTCGTGTGGAAGAACATGTTCATGGACCCGGTGAATGGCATTCTGGCGCACCTCTGGCGCTTTTTCGGGGCCGACCCGGTGTCCTGGCTCTCCGAAGCTTCCATGGCCTCGATCATCATGATTGTCAGCTGGCAATGGCTGCCCTTCGCGACGCTCATCCTGCTGACCGCGATCCAGTCGCTCGACAGCGAACAACTTGAAGCCGCCGAGATGGACGGCGCGCCGGTGCTCAAGCGGTTCTGGTTCATCATCCTGCCGCATCTTTCTCGCGCGATCACGATCGTGATCCTGATCCAGACGATTTTCCTTCTGTCGATCTTCGCCGAGATTTTCGTGACCACCGGCGGTGCCTTTGGCACACGGACGCTGACCTACCTGATCTTCCAGCGGGTGCTGGAAAGCCAGAACGTGGGCCTCGGGTCGGCAGGCGGGGTCTATGCGATCATCCTGGCCAATATCGTCGCCATCTTCCTGATGCGGATCGTGGGGAAGAACCTCGATGCCTAGAGACACAAATTTCTTCGAAGAAATTTGCCCGGAAAATTCGAATTTTCCGGCGCCAAGCGGAGAGGACTAGACCATGGCCCGCGCCGTCACAACGCAACGCAAGACGCTCAACACCGTCCTGGCCTGGGCCGTTGGCCTCTTGATCTTCTTCCCGATCCTCTGGACGATCCTGACCTCCTTCAAGACCGAGGCACAGGCGATCAACGATCCGCCGCTGTTCCTCTTCTTCGACTGGACGCTCGAAAATTATGCCATCGTTCAGGAGCGCTCCAACTACATGCGTTTCCTGTGGAACTCCGTCATCATCGCGGGCGGCTCCACCCTTCTGGGCATCATCGTCGCCGTCCCCGCCGCCTGGTCCATGGCCTTTGTCCCTTCAAAGCGGACCAAGGATATCCTGCTGTGGATGCTCTCGACCAAGATGCTGCCTGCCGTGGGCGTGCTTTACCCGATCTACCTGATCTGCATCCAGCTTGGCGTACTCGACAATCGGGCGGCACTGGTGGTGATCCTGATGCTGATCAACCTGCCGATCATCGTCTGGATGCTCTATACCTACTTCCGCGAAATTCCCGGCGAGATCCTCGAAGCCGCCCGGATGGACGGGGCGACGCTGAAAGAGGAAATCCTCTACATCCTCACCCCCATGGCGATCCCCGGCATCGCCTCCACGGTGCTTCTGAACTTCATCCTCGCCTGGAACGAGGCCTTCTGGACACTCAACCTCACGGCGGTCGACGCGGCCCCCCTGACGGCCTTCATCGCCAGCTACTCCAGCCCCGAGGGCCTCTTTTTTGCCAAGCTCAGCGCGGCCTCGACCATGGCCATCGCCCCGATCCTCATCCTTGGCTGGTTCAGCCAGAAACAACTCGTCCGTGGCCTGACCTTCGGCGCGGTGAAATAGGAACCTGACCCATGGGACGCATCACACTCGACAAGGTGACGAAATCATTCGGCGAAGTGGAAGTCATTCCACCGCTGGACCTGACCATCGAGGACGGCGAATTCACCGTCTTCGTCGGCCCCTCAGGCTGCGGCAAGTCCACGCTACTGCGCCTGATCGCGGGCCTTGAGGATGTGACCAGCGGCCAGATCCGCATCGACGGAAATGACGCCACCAACGTCCCGCCCGCCAAGCGCGGCCTTGCCATGGTGTTCCAGTCCTACGCGCTTTATCCGCATATGTCGGTGCGCAAGAACATCGCCTTCCCCCTGCGCATGGCCAAGATGGCCCAGTCCGAGATCGACAGGCGGGTCGAAGCGGCGGCAAGCGTGCTGAACCTGACCGATTATCTCGACCGCCGCCCCGGCCAGCTTTCCGGCGGTCAGCGCCAGCGCGTCGCCATCGGCCGCGCCATCGTGCGCGAGCCGGCTGCCTTTCTCTTTGACGAACCGCTCTCGAACCTCGATGCGGCGCTGCGGGTGGGCATGCGGCTGGAAATCTCCGAACTCCACGAGCGTCTGCAAACCACGATGATCTACGTCACCCACGACCAGGTCGAGGCGATGACCATGGCCGACAAGATCGTCGTGCTGCGCGCGGGTCATATCGAGCAGGTGGGCTCGCCGCTGGAGCTTTACCGCGAGCCGCGCAATCTTTTCGTGGCGGGGTTCATCGGCTCACCCCGCATGAACTTCATCGAAGGGGACGAAGCCGCTAAACACGGCGCCCATACCATCGGCATCCGCCCCGAACATATCGATGTCTCGGCGGACAAGGGTCTGTGGAGCGGCAAGGTCAGCGTGTCCGAACACCTCGGTTCTGACACCTTCTTCCATATCCACGACACGGGACTCGCGGAAACCATCACGGTCCGCGCCGATGGCGAGGTCGGGTTCGACCACGGCGACAAGGTCTTTCTGACCCCGCGCGACTATGTGATGCACCGCTTCGACGAGAACGGGCTGCGCATCGCATGACCCGCCTCGCAGGGAAAACCGCGCTCATCACCGGGGCGGCCCGGGGCATCGGTCTGGCCTTCGCCAAGGCCTATGTGGCCGAGGCCGCGCGGGTGGCAATCGCCGACATCAACATCGACCGCGCGCAAGAAGCCGCCGCCGAAATCGGCGCGGCCGCCATCGCGGTCGAGATGGATGTGACCGATCAGGCCAGCATCGACGCGGGCGTTGCGGCCACGGTAGAGGCTTTCGGCCAGATCGACATCCTGATCAACAACGCCGCGCTGTTCACCGCCGCTCCGATCGTCGAGATCGACCGCGCGGATTACCAACGGGTTTTCGACATCAACGTCGCGGGCACTCTCTTCACCTTACAGGCCGTCGCCCAGCATATGATCGAACGCGGCATCAGGGGCCGCATCATCAACATGGCCAGTCAGGCGGGCAGGCGGGGCGAACCGCTGGTCGCCGTCTATTGCGCCACCAAGGCGGCGGTCATCAGCCTCACGCAATCCGCGGGCCTGAACCTGATCGAACATGGCATCAACGTGAACGCCATCGCTCCGGGCGTGGTGGACGGTGAGCATTGGGACGGTGTCGATGCCTTCTTTGCAAAGTACGAGAACAAGGCACCAGGACAGAAGAAGAAAGAAGTCGCCGCGGGCGTCCCCTTCGGTCGCATGGGCAAACCGGAGGACCTCACCGGCATGGCCGTTTTCCTTGCCAGCGACGAGGCGGAATACATCGTGGCGCAATGCTACAACGTGGACGGCGGGCAATGGATGAGCTGATGGCAGACGGTGGTTCCAATCCGGGGCGGGTGCCCCTGCGCGCCGATGCGCTGGGCCAGTTGCCCGAGGGCGTCGTGCGTCCCGTTTACGACCGTGGCAAGCTTACCCCCGGCATCGTCCATATCGGCTTGGGCAATTTCCACCGTGCCCATCAGGCGTGGTACATCCACCGGCTGATGCAGCAAGGCAAGGCAATGGACTGGGCGATCATCGGCGCGGGCGTCCGCCCCGCCGACGCCGCCCAACGTGACCGCTTGCTGGCGCAGGACTGCCTGACGACGCTGATCGAGCTTGACCCCACCGGCAAATCCGCTGAGGTCACAGGCGCCATGATCGACTTCCTGCCAGTCGAGCCCGACAACGCGGCCCTCATCGCCCAAATGGCCGACACCGCGATCCGCATCGTGTCGCTGACCGTGACCGAGGGCGGCTATTACCGGGACCCGGCAACGGGCGGCTTCGACGCCACGCACCCCGACATGCTGCATGACGCAGCCCATCCCGACACCCCCCGCACCGCCTTCGGCGCGATGATCGCTGCCCTGCGCAAGCGTCGCGACGCGGGGCAGGGGCCCTTCACAGGCCAAAGCTGCGACAACCTGCAAGGCAACGGCGACGTGCTGCGCCAGACCGTTGTTTCGCTCGCCCGGCTCTCCGACCCGGAACTCGCCGCATGGATCGACAGCGAATGCACCTTCCCGAACGCCATGGTTGATTGCATCGTCCCGGCGACCGGCCCTTCCGAGATTGCCCTCGCGCGCGGCTTCGGCATCGGCGACGCCGCACCTGTCACCCACGAAAACTTCCGCCAATGGGTGATGGAGGACGATTTCTGCGCGGGCAGGCCACCCTGGGAAGACGTGGGTGTGACCTTTACGGACGACGTCCACGCCTTCGAGACGATGAAGATCCGGATCCTGAACGGCGGTCATCAGGTCATCGCGGTGCCTGCCGAAATCCTCGGCCTTGCCACCATCGCCGATGCCATGGCCCATCCGCTGATCCGCGCTTTCCTGCGCAAGGTCGTCACGGACGAGATCGCGCCCCACGTGGCCCCCGTTCCGGGAAAGACCCCTCAGGCCTATCTCGACCTCATCGACCGGCGCTTTTCCAACCCCGAGATCAGGGACACCACCCGCCGCGTCGCTTTCGACGGCTCCAGCCGGCAGCCCGGCTTTCTCTTCCCCTCGATCCGCGCCTGTCTGGCCAGTGGCATCGCACCCTCCGGCCTCGCGCTGGCCTCCGCGCTCTGGGCCCGCTACTGCCTCGGTATCCGCGAGGACGGCAGCACGGTCGAACCGAACGACCCGAACTGGGATATGCTTCGGCAGACCGCTCGGCAGGCGCGGGACAATCCCGTTGCGTGGCTTGCGCTGCAAAGCGTCTACGGCGATCTGGGCAGTGAACCCGCTTTCGCCGATCTCTTCGCCGACTGGCTACGCGCGCTTCACGCCGATGGCGTCGAAGCGACGCTCAAGCGTTACCTCGGTCAGTAGTGCAATGATCCTCTGCTGCGGCGAAGCCCTGATCGACATGATCCCCGTCGATCTGCCCGACGGCGGTCAGGCCTTCCGCCCCCTGCCGGGTGGCGCGGTCTTCAACACCGCCATCGCCCTCGGGCGGCTCGGGACCGAGGTGGCGCTTTTCTCCGGCGTGTCCAACGACGCCTTCGGTACCCTGCTGGCCGACACGCTGGCCGCAAACCGGGTCTCCACCGACTTCCTTGTCCGCTCGAACCACTTGACAACCCTCGCCATCGTCCACCTGCAGGACGGCAGTGCGAGCTATTCCTTCTACGACGAGAACTCCGCTGGCCGCGCCCTGACCAACGCCGACCTGCCCAGCCTTCCCGACAGTGTCTCAGCGCTCTACTTCGGCGGCATCAGCCTCGTCGAGGAACCTGCTGCCGACACCTACGCCACCTTTTTGGCGGACGCGCACCGAGATCGCCTCACCATCCTCGACCCCAACGTCCGCCCCGGCTTCATCCGGGACGAGGTCGCCTACCGCACGCGCATAGCGCGGATGATCGCCCAGAGCGATATTGTGAAGGTCTCGGACGAGGACCTGCGCTGGCTCGAACCCGGCCCCGACACGCTCACCACCAAGGCCCGGGCCCTACGGGGCAGGGGCCCCATGGTCGTCGTCGTCACCGAAGGGGCCAAGGGGGCCACGGCCTACCTACAGGACACCAGCATCTCGGTCCCCGCACCCAAGGCAAAGGTCGTCGATACGGTCGGCGCGGGCGATACCTTTAACGCGGGCTTTCTTGCGGGCTTGCGGGAGCAGGGCTGCCTTGCGAAAAAGGCGCTTGCCGAGGCCCCGGCAGACGCCATCCGCCGCGCCCTCACACTGGGCGCGCGGGTCGCGGCGGTCACCGTCTCACGGGCCGGGGCCAACCCGCCCTGGGCCAGCGAAATCGAACCGTAAGCTCTTCAAAGGCAAGCCCCATGCCCCTCGACCTGCCGCAGGATATCGTCACCGCCATCGCCAGGGCCGCCGAGGGCCGCGAAAGGATCGTCGTCGCCATCGCGGGACCCCCGGGCGCGGGCAAGTCCACGGTTTCCGAGGCGCTTGCTAGGGCACTCGACGGGGCGGCCGTGCTGCCCATGGACGGCTTTCACCTCGACAACGACACACTCCGCGACATGGGCCTGCTGCACCGCAAGGGCGCGCCGCAGACCTTCGACACCAAGGGGCTTCACGCGCTGCTGCAACGGATCAGGCAGGGCGGCGACGTGCCGGTCCCCACCTTCGACCGCGCCGCCGATGCGGTGGTCCCGGATGGTGCGGTGATCCCGGCGGCCGCCAGGATCGTGCTGGTCGAGGGGAACTATCTCCTGCTCGATGCCCCCGGTTGGCGCGACCTTCATCCCTTCTGGGACCTCACCGTCGCCATCGAGGTCCCTCGCGCGGAGTTGGAGAAACGTCTGATCCAACGCTGGCTCGACCACGGCCTTTCGCCCGAGGATGCCCGGCGCCGCGCCGAGGGCAATGACCTGCCCAACGCCGACACCGTGCGGACGGGTTCCATCACGCCGGACCTTGTGTTCAGACAGGACTGACCAAAGCAGCTCTCAGAATGTTTCCACCCAAGGCCGCACCGCCACCTCGTTCGACCAAGCGCTGCGGTCCTGTTCGATCAGGTGCCGATAGGTGCGCGCAATCGCCTCGGGCCGCAGCATGGATCCGGGTCTGTCAGCAGGCTCGCTCCGACCGAGGTTCAGGATCCCACCGTCAATGTTGATCCACGCCACGTGAATGCCTTTGGGATGCAACTCTCGCGCCATGCTCTCGGCCAGCCCCCGCTGGGCGAATTTCCCCATGGCGAAGGGGGCAGACTGCGGAAATCCCTTCACGCCCGCCGAGGCCCCGGTGAACAGGATCGTCCCCCGCACACCATCCACCGGCTCCGCCTCCAGCATCCGCCGCGCCGCGTGCTTGCCGGTCAGGAACGCCCCGATCGCCGTGATTTCCACAGCCCGCCGCACATCGCCTGCATCAAGCTCCGCCACCGGTCCGCGCACCCGCGAGGACGGGTTGTAGACTGCCACGCGCGGCGGCGCGGGCAGATCGTCGAAAAGCGCCGCAACCGCCGCCTCATCGGTGCCATCCAGCAGAACGGTGCGCGCCGGTCTCCCCGGCAACCGCCTGCATCTTGTCCGCCGTGCGCGCGGCCAGCGTGAGCGCGTGATCGGCGGCAAGCTCGCGCGCGAGTGCGGCGGAAAGCCCGTCGCCTACGCCAATGATAACGGCCTGCGGTTTGTCCATCCCTCGTCCTTTCCGCAACAAAACTGTTACATCCGAATGTGATATGCCAAGACTATACCGGGCCCGGCGCATTTCCAACAATGCAGGCCAAGATCAGGCAGTCACATCGCATCCGTGCCAGAAGGAGAAACCGCATGACAGTCTACGCGCTGAACGGATTGGGCCGCATCGGAAAACTGGCGCTGAGACCGCTCTTGGAACGCGGTGCGCGGATCGCCTGGATGAACGACGCTGTGGGTGATCCGGCCATGCACGCGCATCTGCTGGAGTTCGACACAGTCCACGGACGCTGGCCCGCGCAATTCGCCTCGGACGCCGAGTCAGTTACCATCGACGGCACCCGCATTCCCTTCATCGGCACCCGCGACCTCTCGGACTTGCCGCTTGATGGTGTCGACGTGGTGATCGATTGCGCCGGTGCCTTCAAGACCGGGTCCAAACTCGCCCCCTATTTCGACGCGGGCGTGAAGAAGGTCGTCGTCTCCGCCCCGGTCAAGGATGGCGACGCGGCCAACATCGTCTACGGCGTGAACCACGACATCTACGACGCCGCCCGCCACCGCATCGTGACGGCGGCAAGCTGCACCACCAATTGCCTTGCCCCCGTGGTCAAGGTCATTCACGAAAACCTCGGCATCCGCCACGGCTCCATCACCACGATCCACGATGTCACCAACACCCAGACCATTGTGGACCGTCCTGCCAAGGACCTGCGCCGCGCGCGCTCGGCGCTCAATTCACTGATCCCCACCACGACGGGCAGCGCCACGGCGATCACGCTGATCTACCCCGAACTCAAGGGCCGCCTGAACGGCCACGCCGTCCGGGTGCCCCTGCTTAATGCCTCGCTCACCGATTGCGTTATCGAGGTGGAGCGCGAGACAACCGCCGAAGAGGTCAACGCGCTCTTCAAGACGGCCGCTGAGGGCCCCCTCAAGGGTATCCTCGGCTACGAGGAACGCCCGCTCGTCTCCGCCGACTACACTAACGACGAACGCTCCAGCATCGTCGACGCCCCTTCGACCATGGTCGTCAACGGCACGCAGGTGAAGGTCTATGCCTGGTATGACAACGAGATGGGCTATGCGCATCGCCTCGTCGATGTAGCACTCATGGTCGGAAACTCCCTGTGACCCAAACCGCCGCCCGCCCCGAAGGACTATCAGCCTACATCGCCGTCACGGCGGCCTACTGGGCCTTCATGCTGACCGACGGCGCGCTGCGGATGCTGGTGCTTTTGCACTTCCACACGCTGGGCTTCAGCCCCGTCCAGCTGGCCTATCTCTTCGTCCTCTACGAGTTGGCGGGCATGGTCACGAACTTGACCGCCGGATGGATCGCCGCGCGCTTTGGCCTCACATCGACCCTCTACGCGGGGCTTGGCCTGCAAGTGCTGGCCCTGCTGGCGCTGGCCCAGCTTGACCCCGCTTGGGCCGTGGGCATCTCGGTCGCCTATGTCATGGTGGTGCAGGGGGCCAGCGGCGTGGCCAAGGACCTTGCCAAGATGTCCTCGAAATCCGCCGTGAAACTGCTCGCCCCTGCTGAGGACGGCGGCCTCTTTCGCTGGGTGGCACTGCTCACCGGCTCAAAGAACGCGGTCAAGGGCCTCGGCTTCCTGTTGGGTGCTGCGTTGCTGGCGACGCTCGGCTTCACTTGGGCTGTGTTCGCCATGGCCGGAGTGCTTGCCACGATCCTCGCATCCACGATCCTTGCCATGCCTCCCGGCCTGCCGCGTGGCCGCAAGGGGGCGAAATTCTCCGAGGTCTTCTCGAAATCCGCCAACGTCAACTGGCTCTCTGCCGCGCGCGTCTTCCTTTTCGGTGCGCGCGACGTCTGGTTCGTCGTGGGCATCCCGATCTATTTCTACGCCGTCCTGTCCGATGGCAGCACGGCAGGCAGCCGCGCCGCCTTCTTCATGATCGGCACCTTCATGGCGCTCTGGATCATCCTCTACGGCGCCGTGCAGGCCAGCGCCCCCCGCCTGCTGCGCGCCAGCACGAGGCCCGAGGAAGACCTCATTGCCGCCACCCGCCAATGGGCCTGGATTTTGGCCGCCGTCCCCGCCGTTCTCACCGTGGCAGCACTGAGCGCCGCAGGGCCGCAGACATGGCTCACCGCCACACTCGTCGCCGGGCTGCTGATCTTCGGCGGCATCTTCGCGGTGAACTCGGCGCTCCACTCCTACCTGATCCTCGCCTTCACGAGGGCCGAGCGGGTGACGATGGACGTGGGCTTCTACTACATGGCCAATGCCGCAGGCCGTCTCTGCGGCACGCTCCTGTCGGGCCTCACCTACCAATTGGGCGGCCTCGCTCTGATGCTCGGCACGGCCACCGCCATGGTTGCCGTGTCCGCACTTGCCGCAGGGCGGTTGCACGCGCAAGACACGCAGACGCCCTAGACAAAGCTATTTCCGCGCCACCAGTATCCGCGCCCCGTCGGGACCGGCCTCCTCGGCATGCTGCACATTGGCCGCCAGAACACAGGTCTGCCCTGGCAGATACGCAGGCGCACCTTCGGCCGTGTTCAGAATGAACTGACCGTCGAGCACGTAAACGAAGGAAATCTGGTCATGCACATGTGTATCGCTGCGCGAGGAAGGGGCAAAGCTGACCTCTTTCGGCGCACCGTAGCCCTGTTCTTATGCGGTGGTTTCAAACTCTTCCCGTGTCATCAGCTGTTTCTTTCGTCGTAGCGGAATGGGGCAGCGCGAAGGGAACTATGCCGCACCAATTGCCGCGCGGTACATCCCGGTCACCGCATCCTCACCTATCTCCACATCGTCAAAACTCAGCACCGCGCCCCGCGCCACATCCCGCTTCAGCGGCACACCATGCGCCAGCCCAATCGGCAGCACCGCAACGGCGTGCGCCACAGGCTGCGCCTTGCCCCAGACGGTATAGCCGCCCTCGCCATCCAGCATCTCGCCAGCCTTCAGATCGCGCTTGGCCACCGCCGCCACCGTCCCGCGCATCTCGCGAGACTGGCCCGTCGGCTCGCCTCGCAAGGCGGCACTCAGGACCGAGATCGACAGCTCCAGCCCGATCAGGTGGAAGGGTTTGTACATCGCCGCAAAGCGTTCGGTTGTGTCGGTGGGCAATCCATACTGCTTGAAACAGGCCGCCGCATAATCGTTCGGCGCCTCCAGCACCACGTAGACGCCCCATCGAAGGTCACGGAAAACCGGACGCCCGTCACGCTCAAGCGACGAAATCGTTTCGACCATTCCGCGCCCTTCCAACTGACCTCCCACATCGCGCGGGCGCAGCACATGCGCGAGGTCATCGACCCCGCAGGGCGGAAAGCTCAGGCCACCGGTAGGCACATCGAGACCGCAGGCATTGGCAATCGCGACCATCTCGATGGCGCTTTTCGTCCCATCAAGGAAGGAGTTGAACATCTGCGGATTCATCCCCGCCGCCTTCGCCTCCTCGGGAGTCAGCCCGTAATGCTTCCAGACGTCATCCGGTGTGACATCGTGATAGGCTGGCAGGTATTTGGTCCCTTTCCCTGCCGCCGTGACGTGAAAGCCCGTCGCCCGCGCCCAGTCGACCAGTTCCGACACAAGCGCCGGTTGATCCCCGTAGGCCATGGAATAACAGACCCCCGCCGCCCGTGCCTTCGCCGCCAGGATCGGTCCCACCAACACATCGCCTCGACATTGACCATGACGACATGCTTCCCCGCACTTATCGCCGCCTCCGCATGCACGATCCCCGCGCGGGGATTGCCCGTCGCCTCGATCACCACATCGACGTCATCGCGCGCCGCCAGCGCTGCTCCGTCCTCCACGAAAGCGGTCGCCCCGACACGCGCGTCATCCCAACCGACCCCACGGCAGGCGTTCCGCGCGCGCTCAGGGTCCAGATCGGCAATCGCCGTGACCTCCAGCCCCGCAATCGTCGGCACCTGGCTAAGGAACATCGAGCCGAACTTGCCCGCCCCGATCAACCCGGCCCGGACCGGCGTGCCCCTTTCAGCGGCCTCCGCCGCCAGTCTTGCAAGGTTCATGCTCCGCTCTCTCCCATGCCCCGACGGGCGCAGTCGAACACATCCGTGCAGCCCCTGACAAGCGACATCCGCGACAAGGAGGCGCGCCGTGCCTTATCAGTCCAAGCTTGCCCTTGACCCCGACCGCAGAGAACGAAACAACATGGGAACCCCCATGTCTCACCCCAGGATAGACAGATGAAGTTTCGCTTCCCCATCGTCATCATCGACGAAGATTTCCGGTCCGAGAACACCTCGGGCCTTGGCATCCGTGCTCTCGCCCAGGCCATCGAGGACGAAGGCTTCGAGGTGCTAGGGGTGACAAGTTACGGCGATCTGTCGCAGTTCGCCCAGCAGCAAAGCCGCGCCAGCGCCTTCGTTCTGTCCATCGACGACGAGGAATTCAGCGCAGGCCCCGATCTGGACCCCGCCGTCCTGAACCTGCGCAGCTTCATCGAGGAAGTGCGCTGGAAGAACGCCGACGTCCCGATCTACGTCTACGGTGAGACCAAGACCTCTCGCCATCTGCCCAACGACATCTTGCGCGAGCTGCACGGCTTCATCCACATGTTCGAGGACACGCCGGAATTCGTCGCCCGCCACATCATCCGTGAGGCGAAAAGCTATCTCGAATACATCCAGCCGCCCTTCTTCAAGGCGCTGCTCGACTATGCCGAGGACGGCTCATATTCCTGGCATTGTCCGGGTCATTCGGGCGGCGTGGCTTTCCTCAAGTCCCCAGTCGGCCAGATGTACCACCAGTTCTACGGCGAAAACATGTTGCGCGCCGACGTTTGCAACTCTGTCGAGGAGCTGGGCCAGCTCCTTGACCATAACGGGGCCATCGGCGAATCCGAAAAGAACGCGGCACGCATCTTCAACGCCGATCACTGTTTCTTCGTCACGAACGGTACGTCGACCTCGAACAAGATGGTCTGGCACCACACCGTCGCGCCCGGCGACGTGGTGGTCGTGGACCGTAACTGCCACAAGTCGATCCTCCATTCGATCATCATGACCGGAGCGATCCCGGTCTTCATGAAACCCACGCGCAACCACTGGGGCATCATCGGCCCCATCCAGCGCTCGGAATTCGAGCCGGAGGCGATCAAGGAGAAGATCCGCGAAAATCCGCTGCTCAAGGACTACGACGCCGAAGCGGTCAAGCCGCGCATCATGTCGCTGACCCAATCGACTTACGATGGCGTTCTCTACAACACCGAAGAGATCAAGGGCCTGCTCGACGGTTATATCGAGAACCTGCATTTCGACGAGGCGTGGCTGCCCCATGCGGCCTTCCACCCGTTCTACGGCAGCTATCATTCCATGGGCCGCAAGCGGGGCCGCACCCAGCAGTCCGTCACCTACGCCACCCAGTCGGTGCACAAGCTGCTTGCGGGGATCAGCCAGGCCAGCCACGTGCTGGTACAGGATTCCGAAACCACCAAGCTCGACATGCACCTCTTCAACGAGGCGTACCTGATGCACACCTCAACCTCGCCGCAGTATTCCATCATCGCCTCCTGTGACGTGGCGGCCGCCATGATGGAGCCGCCGGGCGGCACGGCGCTTGTCGAGGAAAGCCTGGAAGAGGCGATGGATTTCCGCCGCGCCATGCGCAAGGTGGACGAGGAATACGGCAATGACTGGTGGTTCCAGGTCTGGGGCCCCGAGGACCTTGCCGAAGAGGGCATCGGGCGCACCAAGGACTGGGAGCTCAAGAAAACCGACGGCGAAGGCGTCGAGAAATCGGGCAGGGACGCCTGGCACGGGTTCGGCGACATGGCGCGCGGGTTCAACATGCTCGACCCGATCAAGGCCACGATCATCACGCCCGGCCTGAACATCGACGGCCATTTCGAGGACTCGGGCATTCCCGCCTCCATCGTGTCGAAATACCTTACCGAACACGGCGTCGTCGTGGAAAAGACCGGGCTTTACAGCTTCTTCATCATGTTCACCATCGGCATCACCAAGGGCCGCTGGAACACGCTGTTGGCCGCCCTCCAGCAGTTCAAGGACGACTATGACAAGAATCAGCCGCTGTGGCGGGCCATGCCCGAGTTCTGCGCACGCCAGCCCCGTTACGAGCGGATGGGCCTGCGGGACCTTTGCCAGCATGTGCACGCGATGTACGCCAAGTACGACGTCGCGCGGCTGACGACCGAGATCTATCTCTCCGACCACCAGCCCGCCATGACACCGACCGAGGCCTTTTCCCATATCGCCAAGCGTAAGACCGAGCGGGTCGCCATCGACGATCTGGAAGGGCGGATCACCACCAGCCTTGTCACGCCTTACCCGCCGGGCATCCCGCTGCTCATTCCAGGAGAGGTGTTCAATACACGGATCGTGGACTACCTCCGCTTCAACCGCGAATTCGCCGAGGAATGCCCGGGGTTCGAGACCGACATCCACGGCCTTGTGCAGGAAACCGGTGAGAACGGGGAGACGCTGTTCTTCGCCGACTGCGTGGCCTGAGCCCTCGCTGCCGCGGGCTGTCCGAAAACGGCACTGCGGCAGCGCCTTGCTTCGGTCAGCCGGCCAGCCGTTCCATCAGACGCCCGTAAGCCGTCTGTCCCAGCCGGAAGGTCGGCAGACGGAAGAACTCGTCCGGTGCATGCTGATTTTCGTCATCATGTCCGAAGGCGAACATTACCGCATGCAGGCCAAGCTGGTCGAGCAGCGTCGACATGACCGGGATGGAGCCCCCGGCGCGCGTCTTATAGGGTGTCTTGCCATAGACCTCTTCCAGCACCTGTCCGGCGATGGCCGTGGCGTTGTGCCCGGCGGGCACCAGGAAGGGATCGGCGCGGCCCGGGTTCTTTGACACTTCCGCCGTCACGCCGGGGGGGCAATGTGCCTCCACATGGGCGGCAATCAGGTCGAATATCTTCTCCGGGTTCTGGTTCGCGACCAGTCGGCAGGTGATCTTGGCCGAGGCTTCCGCAGGCAGCACGGTTTTCGTTCCCGCCCCCTGCCAGCCGCAGGTGATTCCGTTGACCTCCAGCGTCGGGCGCCCCCAGAGGTTCTCCCGCGTTGTGTAGCCGGGTTCGCCATGGGTGGCCGGGGCGCCCGTCTGTGCAAGATACGCCGCCTCGTCCCACGGCACACGGGCGATGGCGGCGCGGTCTTCTTCGGTCAGGTCAATCACATCGTCATAGAACCCTTCCACCGTGATCCGCCCGTCCGCCGATTTCATGCTTGCCAGCAGATGGGCCAGCGCCATGCCGGGGTTCGCCACCCCGCCCCCGTGCATCCCGGAATGCAGGTCGGCGCGCGCGCCTTTCACCTTGACCTCAAGCGACGTCAGCCCCTTGAGCGCCAGCACCATTTGCGGTGTCTCCGTATCCCACTGCCCGCCATCGGCGGAAAAGATCATATCGGCCTTCAGGAGCTCCGGGTTCGCCTCGATCCATGGCGGCAGGTCGGGAGAGCCGATCTCTTCCTGCCCCTCGAAAAAGAACCGCACGTTGACCGGCAGCTGCCCGGTCTCGGCCAGAAGCGCCTCTGCGGCTAGGATCGGGATCATCATCGCGCCCTTGTCGTCGGTCGCGCCGCGGCCATAAAGCCGGTCGCCCCGGATCGTCGGCTCGAAGGGGGGCGAGGTCCAGAGATCGAATGGCTCCGCAGGCTGCACGTCGAAATGCCCGTAAATCAGGATCGTCGGCTTGTCCGCCCCCGCATGGAGCCAGTCGGCGCAGACCACCGGATGCCCGTCGGTATCATACATCCGCGCGTTCTCGATGCCCGCCGCCGTCAGCCGGTCCACCACCCATTGCCCCGCGGTCCGCACGTCCGCCATATGCTCGGGCTTGGCCGAGACGGAAGGGATACGAATGAAATCGCATAACTCGTCGATGAAACGCGACTGATGCGCGTCGAGATAGTCTGTCCAACCCATGTGCGGCCCCCTCGGTGATTTCGGCGTAATCTGACGCGGTCATGGCCGGGCCGCAAGCGCCTCGATCCTCTGCGTTTCCGAGGCGCGTCTGTGGCGCTTTCAGGGTGGGTACAGTCCCGCCTCCGCGCGGATCGCCCCGGCGATCGCGTGGAGGCGATGTATATCCGCATCCGTGATCCCCAATTCGTCGAGGTGTCTGACAAGGGAATCGAGATAGGCGAAATTCGGCCCCAGCCTGCCTTCGGCCAGGGCGATCATCCGCGCGGCTTCTTCTTCGGAGACCTCTGGCATGTAGCGGGGGTTGTCGTGATCCATGACAAAGGTCAGCGCCTCGACCGGGCCCTGCGGTGTGCCGACCTCGAAGAACACCGGGCGATAGGCCCCCGCGAACATTTCGCGCCGCCACATGAACTGTGTCTCGCGGTCCACCAAGGCCGCGGGGATGCGAAAAACGACACCGTCGCAATGTCCCCCTTCATCCAGCGCTGCCATCAGTCCGGGCCGATCATATGTGCCGCGCCCACCGTCGAGGCGCATGCAGAACCTGCGCCGCCAGCCGGGCAAGGCACCGTAGCGATACTCCTCCACATGCACCGCCGGGTCCCAGATCAGCGAGCCATAGGCAAAGACCCAGAGATCCCGGGTCATGCGGTTGGCGAGAACCGCTTGCCTGTTCGCCTCGCGTGCATCGTGGTCCATCCGCCAACCGGGCGGCCAGCCTTCTTCCCTGGCCTGTTCGTCAAGCTCGTCGAACCGGTCCTGCCCAAAGCGCATCTCTGAGGCATCGGGCGGCGTGATCAGGCCGCGCAGGGCAGGGGTGTGGCGGAAGACATGAGGCGGAAACGGCATAGCGCGATTTAGGCGGGTTTGCGTGGTGAATGCCAGAAGAGTTTTGGTTTGGGTGGGGGCGACCCAAGCCTCCGGGCCAGGGTCGGCGCGACCGGGCGCGGACCGTCTGCTGAGTCGGAACAGGACGTTCAGCACGCTTTGCCCGCGAACATCGCATCCCCAAGTGAGAGCAACCGATTCTGCCGGGGCTCTGACGTGTTGGGCGTAGGGGGTGGCGCGTTGGCGGGAATGAAAGATTCTGCTCAAAATTGGAGCATCCTGTAAAGTTGCACAAAATCAGAGATTTGCGTGAGAAGTATTGCAGCTTCCCGTCTGATCCTGAGGCGAAATTCAGGCCCTGAGCATTGCCGCAGGTTAATTTTAGGTTGACAGCTCGAGCCGAACCAAAACAACATTGGTTCAAACCAAAGACGTAATGTTTTGGGTCAGGGATGCTGCAAAACCGATCAATCGACGGACAGAACTATTCCGAGGACACGCGTGTCCTCAGTGCCATTCGGCACATCGTGACGGACGCGCTTCTGCCCTCCGATGGCAGGCTGCCGACCGAGCGTGATCTCGCAGCAGAGCTCGGGGCGGGGCGCAGGTCGGTGCGGCGTGCGCTTGATCAGCTGGAAGCCGAGGGGCTGGTCTGGCGCAGGCAGGGCAAGGGCACCTTCATCGGCCAGCCGCCCGATCCGACAGAGGAGCTTGCGGCCAAGATCGTCTCGGAAGTCGATCCGCTCACCGCGATGGAGGCTCGGCTTTGTATCGAGCCCGCGCTGGCCGATCTCTGCGCCCGCCGCGCTACCGCCGACGATGTCGCGCTACTGCGCCAACTCGCCGAGAGGACCCATGAGGCTGGAGAAGCCGAGGCGACGGAGATATGGGACGGGGCGCTGCACCGGGCGATTGCACGGATCGCGGGCAACCGGGTCATGCTGACCGCCTTTACCCTGATCGACGAGGTGCGCATGGGAGAGGAATGGCGGCGCAAGCGGCACCGGGCCCGCTCGCCCGAAGCGCTCGCGGCTTACGACGATCAGCATGGCCGGATCATCGACGCCATCGATGCCCGTGACGGGGCCGCCGCCGCAGACGCCATGCGCGATCACTTGAACACGCTCTTTGCGAATCTCAAGAAGTCTCTGGAAAAGGAAATCCGGTGAACGCCGATCAACCTCTTCTCGATGTCAGCGGCCTGTCGATCCGCGTTGCCGGGGCGGCGCGGCCGCTGGTCGACGACGTGGGCTTTACCCTGAACGCGGGCGAGACGCTGTGCATCGTGGGCGAATCCGGCTGCGGCAAGAGTCTGACGGCGCTGGCGCTCATGGGGCTACTCGAAGGCACGCCGCTCAGGATCGAGGGCGGCAAGGCGATGTTTCAGGGCACCGACCTGCTCTCGGCGCCGCAAAAGACGCTGCGTGCCCTGCGTGGCGACCGGATCGCGATGATCTTTCAGGAGCCGATGACTTCGCTCAATCCCGCGCTGCGGATCGGCGACCAGATCGCCGAAGCGGTTTGCGAACACCGTGACGTCTCGCGCGAGGCGGGTAGGGCACGCGCGCTTGAGATGCTGGAGCGCGTGCGCATCCCCGCCGCCAGGAGCCGCCTGGACGAATACCCCCACCAGTTGTCCGGCGGCATGCGCCAGCGCGTGATGATCGCCATGGCGCTGGCGAACGATCCCGCCCTGCTTATCGCCGATGAACCGACCACCGCCCTCGATGTGACGATCCAGGCGCAGATCCTCGATCTGATGCGCAACCTCGGGCGCGAGACCGGTGCGGCGCAGATCATGATCACGCACGATCTGGGTGTCGTTGCCGAAATGGCTGACAAGGTCGCCGTCATGTACGCCGGGCGCATCGTCGAGGCGGGCACGACCGCGCAAATCTTCGACGATCCGCAACACCCGTACACGCTGGGCCTGATGTGCTCCATGCCCTCGCTCGCGGGTAAGGGCGAGCGGCTGGTGACCATCCCCGGCACCGTGCCCAGCCCTCAGGACATGCCGGTGGGTTGCCGCTTTGCCGCGCGCTGTCCCTTTGCCGATGCCGCCTGCGACGCGCCGCCGCCGCTGACCGATCTCGATGCAGGACACCGGGTCGCCTGCTGGCACGCGCCGATCGAACAGGCCGCGCCCGCCGCGCGGAGGGCCACTGCATGACCGCACCCATCCTCACCGCCAAGTCCCTGTCCCGCCGCTTCATCGCCAGCAAACCGCTCTTTGGTGCGCCCAGCGTCGTGCAGGCGGTCAACGGCGTCGATCTTGAGATCGCCGAGGGAGAGACCTTTGCCATCGTCGGCGAATCCGGCTGCGGCAAATCCACCCTCGCGCGCCTGCTGTCGCACCTGATCGAGCCGTCCGAAGGCACCGTGACCTACGGGGGCCGCGAAATCTCGGGCCTCACCGGCAGCGACCTGCGCGACCTGCGGCGCGAGATGCAGTTCATCTTTCAGGACCCGTTCTCCTCGCTCAACCCCCGCATGACCGTAGGCGCCCTCATCGCCGAGCCGCTGCGCATACACAGGATCGGCACGCCCGCCGAGCAGCGTGCGAAAGTGGCTGAGCTTCTGCGCAAGGTCGGCCTGAGGGCCGAACATGCCGACCGCTACCCGCATGAATTCTCCGGCGGCCAGCGCCAGCGCATCGGTATCGCGCGCGCCCTCGCCACCGGCCCCCGCGTGGTGATCGGGGACGAACCGGTCTCGGCCCTCGATGTCTCGATCCAGGCGCAGGTGGTGAACATCCTCGAAGACCTCAAGGATGAATTCGGCCTCACGCTGATCATCATCGCCCATGACCTCGCCGTGATCCGCCACATCGCCGACCGCGTCGCGGTGATGTACTTGGGCGAGATCGTGGAACTGGGGGACGCCGCCGAGGTCTTTGCCAGTCCCGCGCACCCCTATACCGAGGCGCTCCTGTCGGCGATCCCGATCCCCTCGACCGGTGCGCGGAAGGTCCAGACCAAGATCGAGGGCGATCCGCCGAACCCGATCTCTCCACCGCCCGGATGCCGCTTTCACACGCGCTGCCCCTACGCCGAGGATCGGTGCCGAACCGAACGCCCTGCTTTGCGCGAGACGGCACCGGGCCGCCGCGTCGCCTGCCATCTGGCCGAGACCCTCTCACTCGACGGTATCACCGGCACCGAAGAATCCCGTCCCGCAGCCGTTGTCGATCGTTTCGCGCTTTACAGCGCCGCCCGCGCGGCCATGGGACAGACATCCCCCACCACGACCAAAACGACAGAGGAGTAACTCACATGCGTATCTTCAAGACACTGGGGCTGGCGGCGATCCTCGCCGCGACCACCAGCCTCGCACAGGCACAGGACCTGCGGATCGGGCTGCAGGAAGACCCCGACGTTCTGGACCCTGATCAGTCCCGGACCTTCGTGGGCCGGATCGTCTATGCCTCGCTCTGCGACAAGCTCGTGGACATCACGCCCGACCTCGAAATCATTCCCATGCTGGCGACCGAGTGGGAATGGAATGCCGAAGGCACCGAACTGACGATGAAGCTGCGCGATGATGTGACCTTCCACGACGGCGAGCCTTTCAACGCCGCCGCAGTGGTCGCCAATATCGACCGCTCGCAGAATTTCGAACTGAGCCGCCGCAAGTCCGAAGTGAAATCCATCGTCAGCACCGAAGCGGTGGACGACTACACGGTGAAATTCACCCTCGGGGCCCCCGACGCGACGCTGCTTGCACAGTTTGCCGACCGCTCGGGCATGATGTTGTCGCCCAAGGCGACCGCCGAGGCGGGCGAGGCTTTCGGCCTCAACCCGGTTTGCGCAGGCCCCTTCACGTTCAAGGAGCGCATCCAGCAGGACCGCATCGTGCTTGAGAAGTTCGCCGACTACTACCGCGCGGACGAGATCAACTTCGACAGCGTGACCTTCCTGCCGATCCCCGACACCACCGTGCGTCTGGCGAACCTGCGTGCAGGCGATCTGCACATGCTGGAGCGTCTTGCCGCGACCGACCTTGCCTCTGCCGAGGGCGATGCGGGTCTGAAAGTCGAAAAGGCCACATCGCTGGGCTATCAGGGCATCACCATCAACATCGCAAACGGTCCCAAGGCGGAAAACCCGCTGGGCCAGAACGCCGCCGTGCGCAAGGCGCTGTCGCTTGCCATCGACCGCAACGCCCTGAACCAGGTAGTCTTTGAAGGGGCTTTTGCCGCGGGCAACCAGCCCTTTTCGCCGACTTCGCCCTGGTACAACGCGGATTTCCCCGTGCCCGAGCGCGACGTCGAGGCCGCCAAGGCGCTGCTGGCCGAGGCGGGTTTCGCCGACGGTGTGACCATCGAGGTGCAGGTCGCGAACAATCCGGTGCAGACGCAGGTCATGCAGGTCGTTCAGGCCATGGCCGCCGAGGCGGGCATCACCATCGAGCTGGCGGCCAAGGAATTCGCCACGCTGCTGGCTGACCAGTCGGCGGGCGAATACACCGCCAGCCAGATCGGCTGGTCCGGTCGCGTCGATCCCGATGGCAACATCCACCAGTTCATGACCACCGGTGGCGGCATCAACGACAGCAAGTATTCCGACCCGGAAATGGACCGTCTGCTGAACGAGGCGCGGCTGTCGACCGACACCGCCACGCGCAAGCAAAGCTACAACGCGGCCATCGCCAAGCAGCAGGAAGACATGCCCATCGTCTACCTCTACCACCAGGTCTGGATCTGGGCGCTTGACGACGCGATCAGCGGCTTCGTGCCCTATCCCGACGGGATGATCCGCCTGCACGGCGTGTCGCTCTCCGAGTAACGGAAGAACGCAATCAAAAGCCGCTCCGGGCAGATCCCGGGGCGGCACTTGGACTTCATTCTCAGCCAGGCTTCACCATGCTCGCTTTCATCGGACGCAGGATCATCATCGCGATCCCGACGATCATCCTGATCTCGATCTTCGTCTTTTCCCTGCAGCACCTGCTGCCGGGCGATCCGATCCTCGTGATGGCGGGGGAAGAGCGTGATCCCGACGTGATCGCAGCCCTGCGCGAGAAGTACCGCTTCAACGATCCCATCCCGGTGCAATACCTCGCCTGGGCGGGGAACGCGCTGCAAGGCGATCTGGGCATCTCGCTGCGCACCCAGCAACCGGTGCTTGAGCTGATCGGTGAGAAGCTGCCCGTCACCATCCAGCTGGCCGTCATGGCGCTGGTCATCGCGATCCTCATCGGCATCCCGGCTGGCGTGCTTTCGGCCTACAAGAAGGGCACATGGATCGACTGGCTTGCCAATATCGTGGCGCTTTCCGGTCTTTCCGTCCCGAACTTCTGGCTTGGCATCATGCTGATCCTTCTTGTCTCGGTGAAACTCGGCTGGCTGCCCGCCTCGGGCTACATGCCGCTGACCGAGGATCCGCTGCAATCCATCCGCACGATGATCATGCCCGCCTTCGTGCTGGGCACAGCCATTGCCGCCACGCTGATGCGCCACACCCGCTCGGCCATGCTGAGCGTGCTGAAATCCGACTACGTGCGCACGGCCCGCGCCAAGGGGCTGAAGGAACGCGTGGTGCTGGTCAAACACGCGTTGCGCAACGCGCTGGTGCCGGTGGTGACGGTGATCACGCTCCTGTTCGGTGAGCTATTGGCAGGAGCGGTCCTGACCGAGCAGATCTTTACCATTCCCGGCTTCGGCAAGCTGGTCGTCGATGCGGTCTTCAACCGTGACTACGCCGTGGTGCAGGGCATCGTGCTGTGCACCGGTATTGCCTTCATCTTCATGAACATTCTGGCCGATGCGGCCTACCGCATCCTGAACCCGAGGATGTCCGATCAATGACCGCCGTCGTCGACCCCCAAGCCGCAGCCGATGCATTGCCGCCCCGCCGCCGCAACCGCGCCTGGGAGAAGTTCCGCCGCAGCCCTTCGGCTTTGCTGGGCGGCGTGATTGTCGTCTTTTTCCTGATCGTGGCGTTGCTCGCCCCGCTGCTGCCCGTGCCGGGACCGGCCGAGACCGACTGGGGCGCGGTGCGCAAGGCCCCCACCTGGGCACATCCCTTTGGTACCGACGAGATCGGGCGCGACGTTCTGAGCCGGATGATCTGGGGCGCGCAGGCCTCGCTGCTCGCAGGCGTCGTCTCGGTCCTGATCGCTGTCTTCCTCGGCGTGCCTCTGGGCATGCTTGCGGGCTACCTGCGCGGCTGGACCGACGCCATCATCTCGCGCTTCACCGAGGCGCTTCTGGCGGCACCCTTCCTGATCCTGGCCATTGCGCTTGCCGCCTTCCTTGGCCCGTCGCTGACAAACGCGATGATCGCCATCGGCCTCTCGGCCATGCCAATCTTTATTCGGTTGGCGCGTGCGCAGACCCTCAGCGTGATGACGGAAGACTACGTCGAAAGCGCCCGCGCCGTGGGCATCGGGCACTTGGGCATGATCGGCCGCTACATCCTGCCCAACATCATCCCACCCATCATCGTGCAGGCAACGCTGACCATCGCCACCGCGATCATCGCAGAGGCGTCGCTCTCCTTCCTCGGTCTAGGCCAGCAGCCACCCGCGCCGAGCTGGGGTGCGATGCTGAATATCGCCAAGAACTTCCTCGAACAGGCCCCGTGGATGGCGCTTTATCCCGGTGTCGCGATCTTTCTCGTGGTGCTGGGCTTCAATCTCTTGGGCGACGGTCTGCGCGACGCGCTCGACCCGCGCGATCACTGACAGGAGGGCAGGGGCATGAGTTTCACCACCAGACCCGAGATCAAAGGCACCTTCGGCGTCGCCACATCGACCCACTGGATCGCCTCAGCCGTCGGAATGAAAATCCTTGAGGCTGGCGGCACCGCAGCCGACGCCGCAGCGGCGATGGGATTTACCCTGCAGGTGGTGGAACCGCACCTGAACGGCCCCCTTGGCGACATGCCCGCCCTCATTCGCCCCGCAGGCGATGACGCGCCGACGGTGATCTGCGGGCAAGGTACCGCCCCCGCCGGGGCCACCATCGCGCATTATCGTGGACTGGGACTGGACCGCATCCCCGGCTCGGGCCTTCTGGCCACCGTGATCCCCGGCTCCTTCGACGCGTGGATGCTGATGCTGCGCGACCATGGCCGCCTGCCGCTGCGCGACGTGCTGGAACCCGCCATCCACTACGCCCGCCACGGCCACCCCGTGCTGCCGCGTGTTGCCGCGACCATCGCGGGGCTGGCGGACTTCTTCCGGGACGAATGGCCCACGTCCTACGCCACATGGCTCCCCGGTGGGCACGCGCCCATGGCAGACGCGCTTTTCCGCAACCCGGCGCTGGCTGACACGTGGGAGAGGCTGCTGACCGAGGCCGAGGCCGCCAAGGGCCGTGAAGCCCAGATCGAAGCCGCCCGCCGCGCCTTTTACCAAGGCTTCGTCGCCGAGGCGATCGACGACTGGATGCGCGAAGCCTGCGTGATGGATGCCTCCGGGAGTGCCCATAGCGGCGTGCTGACGGGCGATGACATGGCGGGCTGGCAGGCCAGCTACGAGTCCCCCCTCTCGGTCGATTACGAAGGCTGGACCGTCTGGAAGGCCGGGATGTGGAGCCAGGGGCCCACGATGCTGCAATCCCTCCGCACCCTCGAAGGCAGCGGCATCGCGGAGATGGACAGCCGGGGCGCGGAGTTCGTCCATACCGTCACCGAGGCCATGAAGCTGTCCTTTGCCGACCGCGAAGCCTACTACGGCGACCCCGATCACAGCGATATCCCCACCGAAACCCTTCTCTCGCGCGCTTACGCCGAAGAGCGCCGCGCGCTGCTGGGACAAAAGGCCAGCCTCGACCAGCGCCCCGGCCGGATCGACGGCTACAACGACCTCGCCGACGCCGCCATCGCCCGCGCGAAAGCCAGCGAAGAGGCCGCAGACGGAGGCATCGGCGCGGGCGAACCCACCATGGCGCATCTGTCGGAGAAGCGCGGCGACACGGTGCATATCGACGTGATCGACCGATGGGGCAATTCGGTCTCCGCCACCCCCTCCGGCGGCTGGCTGCAAAGCTCTCCGATCGTGCCCGGCCTCGGCATGCCGCTCAACAGCCGGGCCCAGATGTTCTGGCTCGACGAGGGGCTGCCCACGTCGCTCGCCCCCGGACGCCGCCCGCGCACGACCCTGTCGCCTTCCATGGCCCAGGCACCCGACGGCACGCGCCACGCCTTCGGCACGCCAGGCGGGGACCAGCAGGACCAGTGGCAACTGATGCTCTTCCTGCGCCTCGTCCACAGCGACATGAACCTGCAGGCAGCCATAGACGCGCCGCTCTTCAACACCGCGCATTTCCAGGGCTCCTTTGACCCGCGGCCGGTTCAGCCCGGTCACCTAATGGTGGAGCCAGACTTTGGCGAAGCAGTGATCGCGAATTTGCGGCGCAGGGGACACGCGCTGGAAGTGGCCGAGCCCTGGACCATTGGACGCCTCACGGCCGCCAGCCGGTCGCCCGACGGCCTGCTGCGCGCCGCGGCAACGCCGCGGCTGATGCAGGCCTATGCGGTGGGAAGATAGAGGGGGAAGCATGACCTATTCCATCGTGGCACATGATGCAGATACGGGCGAGCTGGGGGTCGCCGTGGCCAGCCGCTTCTTTGCCGTGGGCGCGCTCGTGCCGCACATCCGGGCGGGTAAGGGCGCGGTTGCGACGCAGGCGTTCGTCAGCCCACTCTGGGGCATCGACGCCGCCGATCGCCTCGCGGCAGGCGAGGCACCGCAGGATGTGCTGGAGGCATTGGTGCGCGCGGACGAGGGCCGGGCGAACCGGCAGCTGCACATGGTCGATGCGCAGGGGCGCACGGCGGCCTACACCGGCCCTGACTGTGTCGGTTGGTGCGGCCACCTGACGGCAGAGGGCGTGTCTGTCGCGGGGAACATGCTGGCCGGGGAGGCCGTGGTGGCCGAGACGATGGCGGCCTATCAGGCCCACGCCGGGCTGCCCCTGATCGAGCGGCTGATGACCGCCATGGAGGCGGGCGAAAAGGCCGGGGGCGACAAGCGCGGGACCCAGTCGGCGGCGGTGATCGTGCACCGGACCGAGCCCTATCCCTGGCTCGATCTGCGCGCCGACGATCATCCGGATCCGCTCGCGGAGCTGCGGCGCCTCTATGACGTGGCGCATGAAAGATTTCTCATCATGTCGAAAACACTGCCGACCCGGGCTAATCCGCACGGTACGCTGGACCGTAAGGGAATCGACGCCGAGATCGCCGCCGCTGAAGACCGTCGAAAGGCCGAAGGCCGCGCCAGCCGCTCCTTCGCGACGCCGCTTTGACAGGCTGCTTGGCATCCGGGCGACGTTGCCGGTTTTCCTGGCGCACGGTGGCAGGAGGTCTGGATTTTTGCCGCTGGCGCAAGGTGTTAAGGGGCGTCGCGCGCAAGATGGAATAAGAAGGACTCAGGAAAGGGGAAGCGCATGGAAACCGATCCGATCACCGAAGCTGACATCGCGGCGGCCGAAAAACTGCTGGCCATTGCGTATACGGCTCAAGAACGCGCGCAGATGGTCGGCAACCTGCAGGGTCAGATCGACTCCGCCGTCGCCCGGCGCAAGGTGGATTTGCCGAACACTGTGCCGATGAGCCTGCGATTCGATCCCCGCCTGCCCGGTTTCGAGATGCCAACTGCCGATGGTGTGACAGGTTCACGCCCAGACGCGCCGCTGCCCGAGAGCGACGAGGATATCGCCTTTGCCAGCCTGCCGCAGCTTTCCGGCTGGATCGCTTCCGGCGCACTGAGCAGTCGGCGGCTGACGGAAATCTACCTAGACCGGATCGCGCGGCTGAACCCGCATCTTTACTGCTTTGCCACGGTCACGCCGGAACTTGCCTTGGCCGAGGCGGACGCCATGGATGAGCTGACGGCCAAGGGGCTATCGCGGGGGCCATTGCACGGCATTCCCTACGGCGTGAAGGACCTCTTCGACACGAGGGATATCGTCACCGGCTGGGGCGCGGAGCCCTACCAGAACAGGGTGCCGGAAAGCGATGCGCGCATCGTCACGATGCTGCGCGAGGCGGGTGCGGTGCTTTTGGGCAAAACGACCGTGGGGGCGCTCGCGTACAATGACATCTGGTATGGCGGCGTGACGCGCAACCCTTTCAACCTCGAAGAAGGTTCTTCCGGCTCGAGCGCCGGGTCGGCATCCGCCACGGCGGCGGGGCTTTGTGCCTTTGCCATCGGGACCGAAACGCTGGGCTCGATCACCTCGCCCTCCCAGCGCTGCGGCACCACGGGGCTGCGCCCCACCTTCGGGCGGGTCAGCCGCGCAGGCGGCATGGCGCTCTGCTGGTCGCTCGACAAGGTGGGGCCGATCTGCCGGGGTGTGGAGGACACCGCGCTGGTGCTGGCAGCGATCAACGGCGGAGACGTGAACGACCGCTGTTCTATCCAGGCGCCTTTCCACTTCGATGCCGCGAAGGGCATCGAGGGCCTGAAGCTGGGGTATCTGCCGGAGGCCTTCGAAGAGGGCGCGACAGATGTCGACCGCGCGGCGCTGGAGGCGGCGAAGAAGCTGGGCATCGAGGTGGTCGAAGTATCTTTGCCCGATCTGCCCTATGGCGCGTTGATGAACGTGGTCTATGCCGAAGCGGCGGCGGCCTTCGAGCATCTGACGCTGACGGACGAAGATGACACGCTGACCTGGCAGGACGAGGGCGCATGGCCCAACACCTTCCGCAAGGCGCGCTTCCTGTCGGCGGTGGATCACGTGCAGCTGGACCGTCTGCGCTATCTGGTGATGCAGGCGCTGGACGGGCTGTTCAAGGACATCGACGTGCTGATCGGGCCCTTCATGACCGGGCCGATGCTGGTTGCCTCGAACTTTACCGGCCACCCCTGCCTGCATTTGCGGGCGGGTTTCGAAGAACTGGGAACGCGCAGCCCCGCCTCGCTGGGTGCGGGCAAGCTGACCACGGGCGAGGCCGATGACAGCGGCCAGAAACACCGCGTCCCGCAGGGCATCTCCCTCTGGGGGCGGCTTTTCGAGGAAGGCACGATACTGAATCTCGGGCAGGCCCTCGAGGCCAGCCTTGGCGTCGCGGACGAGCGGCCGCGCCAGCCAGACTGAGAAAGAACCGACCGATCAAGGTCGGCTGACACCAATCGGACGGGCGAGGACGCCCGGCCATGTGCAACAAGGAGAAGACATGATGAAACGCAGGGATTTTCTCAAGACGACTTCCGCGCTGATGGGCGGAACGATCCTTTATGGTCTTGGCCAGCCCGCGCTGGCGCAATCCGAGCCGGTGAAGGGTGGCACCCTGATCTGGGGTCATTCGGAGACCACGCAGAACCTCGACATGCACCAGACCGGCACCGCCTCGACAGGCCGTGTCCTGCAGAACGTGCACGATTCCATCGTGACCGTGGACGAGAACCTGACGGTGATCCCAAACCTCGCCGAAAGCTTCGAGCAGAGCGAGGACGGGCTGACCTATACCTTCAAGCTGCGCTCGGGCGTGAAGTTCCACAACGGCAAGAACATGACCTCGGCGGATGTGAAGTTTTCCTTCGACCGCTGCCGCAACCCGGAGACCGGTGCGGTAAACTTCGAGGTGTTCAACGCGGTGGAAAGCATCGAAACGCCCGACGATCTGACGGTTGTCGTCACGCTGGACGCGGTCAACGCGCCCTTCCTGTCGCGTCTGGCCGAGAACGGCGCGGGCGTGATCATGCCCGAGGGCTCGGGCGACGTGCAGGGCACCACGCCCATCGGCTGCGGGCCCTTCAAGTTCGTGCGCCGCGAGTTCGGCAATGAGGTAGAGTTGGAGCGCTTTGACGACTACTGGGGCGGGCCTGCCTACCTCGACCGCGTCATCGCGCGCGAGATTACGGAACCCACGGTGCGCCTGACCGGCCTCAGGACAGGCGAGCTGCACATGATCAACGACATCCCTGCAGACCGGATCGCCGAGATCGAGGGCGACGACAGCCTGCAGGTGGTCTCCTGGTTCCCGCTCAACTGGGACTTCGTGAACTTCAATCACGAGTTCGAGCCGTTCAAGGACCCGAAGGTGCGCGAGGCCTTCGACTACATGATCGACAAGGAAGTGCTGCTGGAAGGCGCGCTCTGGGGTCAGGGGGCGACGACCGCCTCGCCCAGCTACCCGACGTCGGCCTCCTACAACAGCGATCTCGGCCAGCGTCCGCAGGACATCGAAAAGGCCAAGGCGCTGCTGGCAGAGGCAGGCTATGGGCCGGGCGAGCTTTCGGTGGTGTTCAAGGTCACGACGAACTATCCCTACCATGTGGAATCCGCGCAGATCATGCTGGAGTGGTTCCGTCTGGCGGGCGTCGACGCGTCGATCGAGCAGCTCACGTGGTCCGACTGGTTGAGCCAGGTCTGGGTCGACAAGGACTTCCAGATTTCCATGATGAACTTCTTCACGCTGTGGGAGCCGGATTTCCTTTACTACTCGCTCTGGAACACCGAAGGCGCGTTCAACTACCGCAAGATTTCGCATCCGAAGGTGGACGAACTGACGGCTCAGGCGCGCGTGACGGTGGACCCCACCGAGCGTGCGGCGATCTACAAGCAAGTGCAGCAGGTGATCCACGACGACACGCTCGACATCGTGCTGTGGTTCCGCAACGGCACCATCGGGGCGCAGCCGAATGTGCAGGGGCTCGATACCATCGTGCATCCCAACGGGTCGAACCTGCGGTTCCACAAGGTCTGGCTTGCTGAGGCGTGATGCCACCTGCCGGGGCATGGCAACCTGCCCCGGCTTTCTGACCTGCTGACAAAGGCTTCTCTCGCGTGAGCTATATCCTCAATCGCATCTTCTCGATGCTGCTGACCCTGTTCCTGATCTCCGCGATCACTTTCGCGGTGACGAACATCCTGCCCGGCGACGTGGCGATGATGATTATGGGCACGCAATCGAATCCCGAAGCCTTGGCAGGCCTGCGCGAGAGCCTGGGGCTGAACGATCCCTTGCTGGTGCAATACGGGCGCTGGATCGGGGGCATGGTTACCGGCGACTGGGGCACGTCGCTGGTGTTCAAGGAACCTATCGCGCCGCTCTTGTTGCAAAAGATGACGGCGAGCGGGCTGCTGGTGCTGTTCTCGATGACCATCGCGCTGACCTGCGCCGTCCCGCTGGGGGTCTGGGCGGCGGTCCATGCGAATCGCTGGCAGGACACGGCGGCCAGTTCCACCGCGATGCTGGGGGTGAGCCTGCCGGATTTCTTCTGGGGCATCATGCTGATCCTGCTCTTCGCGCGGGGTCTGGGCTGGCTGCCCTCATCCGGTTTCGTTGATCCGGGCGAGGACTTGCTGGCGGCGGTTCGCCACGCACTGCTGCCCTCGCTTGCCTTGGGGCTCGGGTTGATGGCGCATCTGACGCGCATGACGCGGGCGACGATGACTGGCATCTTGAACCAAGAGTTTATCCGCGTGGCCCGTGCCAAGGGGCTGAACGAGAAAACGGTGGTCTGGCGCTATGGTCTTGCCAACGCCGTGGGGCCGGTGATGACGGTGGCGGGGTTGCAGGTCGGGTACCTCTTTGGCTCGATCATCGTGATCGAGAGCCTGTTCAATTATACCGGCATGGGGTGGCTCACGTATCAGGCGCTGCTGAACCGGGACATCCCGCTGATACAGGCGAGCGTTTTTGTCATCGCCGCCGTCGTGATGCTGTCGAACCTCATCGTCGATCTGCTTTACGCGGTGGTCGACCCGAGGATCCGCCTGTCATGAAGCTGCCTGCCGCCTTCCGCAGTTCCAAGGGCATCATCGGCGCGCTGATCGTGCTGACCGTGATCGCCGTGGCTGTTCTCGCCCCGCTGCTGATCCCGCCCGATTTCGCCACGAAAATGGACATTCGCGCGCGACTCTCCCCGCCGACATGGGCGCATCCCTTGGGTACCGACCAGCTGGGGCGCGACCTGATGTACCGGGTGCTCTTGGGCGCGCAGACCTCGATCTACATCGCCACGGCGGCGGTGCTGATGTCCATCGTGATCGGCCTGCCGCTGGGCCTGATCTCGGGCTATGTGGGCAAGACCACGGACAACGTCCTGATGCGGCTGGTGGACACGCTGCTGAGCTTTCCAGCGCTGTTGCTGGCGCTCACCATCTCCGCCGTACTTGGCCCGAACCTGCAGAACACGATCATCGCCATCGGCATCGCCTTCACGCCCTTCCTTGCCCGGATCATCCGGGGCGAGGCGCTGCGGGTGGCACAGATGCCCTACGTGGAGGCCGCGCGGACGGCAGGTAACTCCGACTTCCGCCTCATCACGCTCCACATCCTGCCCAACATCATGCCGGCCGTGATCGTGCAGGCTACCATCAGCCTCGCCTTCGCGATCCTTGCCGAGGCGGGCCTGAGCTTCCTCGGCCTTGGCACCCAGCCGCCCGATGCCTCATGGGGCCTGATGATTCAGGCCTCGCGCGATTATCTCGACCGCGCGCCATGGACCGCACTTGTGCCGGGGGCGGCGGTGGCGATCACGGTGCTGGGGCTCAACATGTTCGGCGACGCGCTGCGCGATGCGCTCGATCCCCGGGCGAGGGGAGGCGCGTGATGGCGAACGATCAGGCACCGCTGGTCAGCATCGACAAGCTGCGGGTGGAATTCCGGGGCGAGGATGGGCCCATTGTCGGGGTCGAGGACATCTCCTTTGCCATCGCACCGGGAGAGACGGTTTGCGTCGTGGGCGAAAGCGGGTCGGGCAAATCCGTCACCTCCCTGTCTCTCATGCGGCTGGTGGAATTCGGCGGCGGGCGGATCACCTCGGGGCGGCTGGCTTTCTCGCTCAACGGCAAGCAGATCGATCTGGCCGAGGCCGATACCGAAACCATGCAGACCATTCGCGGCGACGAGATCGGGATGATCTTTCAGGAGCCCATGACCTCGCTCAACCCCGTCTTCACCATCGAACGGCAGATGACCGACGGGCTGCAGGCCCATCGCGGCATGAGCCGCGCGCAGGCGCGCGAGCGGGCGCTGGAACTGCTCAAGCAGGTGCGCATCCCCGAACCGGAGCGACGGCTGAAGCAATATCCGCACGAGCTTTCGGGCGGCATGCGTCAGAGGGTGGTGATCGCCATGGCCATGGCCTGCGAGCCGCGCCTGCTGATCGCGGACGAGCCTACGACGGCGCTTGACGTCACCATTCAGGCCGAAATCCTTGCCCTGATCGACCGGCTGAAGCGCGAGACGGGGATGGCGGTGCTCTTCATCACGCATGACATGGCCGTCGTCGCGCAGATGGCGGACCGCGTGGTCGTGATGTACCGGGGCAACCTCGTGGAGGAGGGGCCGGTTGAGCAGATCTTTGCTGATCCGCAGGAGGACTACACCCGCAAGCTTCTCGCGGCCGTCCCGCGCCTCGGCGAGATGCGCGGAAAGCCCGCGCCGGAGCCGATGCGCCTTGTGGGCGAGGAGACCGCCGCAACCGCACCGCGCCCGGTGGAGACCGCGCCAAAGCCGCTTCTGCAGGTCAGCAACCTGACAACGCGCTACCCGGTGAAGGGCGGGCTCTTTCGCCGGACCGTCGCAAACGTGCACGCGGTCGAAGACGTCAGTTTCGAGATCGCGCGCGGCCAGACGCTGGCGCTGGTGGGAGAATCCGGATGCGGCAAATCAAGCTGCGGCCGTTCGATCCTGCGGCTGGCCGAGCCGACCTCAGGGCAAGTGCTGCTTGAGCAAACCGATATCCTTGCCCTGAGTGACCGCGACCTTCGGCGCCGGGGATGGCGTGACATGCAGATGGTCTTCCAGGACCCCTTCGCCTCTCTCAACCCTTACATGCGCCTGCGCGAACAGATCGCCGAACCGATCCGCAATTTCGGCATCCAGACCGGCGGTGCGGTCGAGGACCGCGTGGCGGAACTTCTCGACCGGGTAGAACTGCCGCGCAGCTTCATGTCCCGCTTTCCGCACGAGCTGTCCGGTGGACAGCGGCAGCGCATCGCCATCGCGCGCGCACTGGCGGTCAACCCCAAGCTGATCATCGCGGACGAGGCGGTGTCGGCGCTTGACGTGTCGGTACAGGCCCAGGTGCTGAACCTGATGCTGGAATTGCAGGCCGAACTCGGCGTCTCCTACCTGTTCATCAGCCACGACATGGCCGTCGTCGAACGTGTCGCGCACCGGGTCGGGGTGATGTATCTTGGGCGGCTGGTCGAAATCGGCACCCGGCAGCAGATTTTCGAAAACCCGCAGCACAGCTACACCAAGTCGCTGCTCTCCGCCGTGCCGATTGCGGATCCGACCCGGCGCAGGGACCACGACGATCTGAATTTCCGTCCCATCCCCTCACCCGTCTTCCCGGTCGGTCACGTGGCGCAACCTTCGGTCTACGACGAGATCGAAGAGGGCCACCTTGTGTTGCGGGACGAGATCAATCTCGAAGTGCGTCCCGCGAAAACGCCGTGAACCTTCGTCCACAACGCAGAAGCTGCCCCGCGCTTCGGCGCCTTGCTTAAGGGTTCCATCGTCGAGCCTTGAGCTTGCCCGTTCTTGATTTTCGGGCGGCAGACCGTGACGACATAGTGGCCTGCCATCGGTCTCGGGCGCTTTTCTCGGCATGCAGAGGGATCGGCTGGTTGCAGCCGTTGACTGCGGAAGGCACGAAGACCCGCCCGGGCGGGACGATGCCATTATTCTCTTTGCTTGCCGTTATGCCTTACCTGATGCGAACCTGTGTGCGCAGAAGGAATGGCTGTTTCACCGCTGCCTCTGCGATCAAGAGCAGAAGTGCGGCGCAATGCTTTCGGAGGAATGTGTCATGACATCAGACGCCACGGGCTCCAGGCCACCGGAAAATCCAACGCCGCAGCAGCAGGCCATGCCCCAGGTCAATATGATCACCGCGAGCGAGATCACCGCGTCGCTGAAGGCCGGGTATTCCGACTTTCTCGCTCGCCCCCTAATGAGCGGGTCATTCGGCCTGTTTTTTGCGGCTTTCGGAATCCTGTTTGTCTGGTGTCTGGTCTGGCTTGGCGCAATCTGGATGGTTGTTCCCGCCGCGGTCGGGTTTCCGCTGGTCGCGCCTTTCGCCGCGGCTGGCCTTTACGAAATGTCCCGCCGGTTACAAAGGCAAGAGAGCTTCGGCTGGTCTGATATCCTCAGGGCGATGGCCAATCAACGAAAGCGCGAGATGGGCTGGATGGCCTTTGTCACCCTGTTCATTTTCTGGGTGTGGTTCTACCAGTTTCGGACTGTTCTGGTGATCGTACTGCAAGATTCGTCCTTCTCGGATTTGGCTGGGTTTCTGAGAACCGTGTTCTTCACTCCGGAGGGCTGGATCTTCCTTGCTATTGGCACCTGCGTTGGCGCAATTCTGTCGGCTGTCCTGTTCTCGCTAACCGTCGTGGCAATGCCCATGCTGCTCGATCGGGAAATCGATTTCGTTTCCGCCATGCTTACATCCATTCGCGTCGTCAGGAACAACCCGGCGGTTATGCTCACCTGGGCGGCAATCATCTCGGTCACCATGATCTTGTCTTTGATCCCCGCCTTTCTGGGCCTGATCGTGACACTCCCGACCCTTGGTCACGCCACCTGGCATCTCTATCAACGCGCTGTGACGCCTGCAGCTGGGTAACGAAGCAGTCAGCACTTTGAGCAGCTTCGTACCCTTCGTGTACAGACAGGAGACCTAGAATTTTGCAGGTCGTCGGAGCGCGAGTTTTCAGACATGGCTACAAACGCCATACCTCCGCACGCTGCCCCATCTTGGAAATCTAAGCCAGGAAGCCAAGGCCGCAATCAGCGGTCACTCAAGGCAAACCGAAAGTGCCGCATGCTACGCTTTCGCACCGCAAGGTCATTCTTCCCATGATAAGTCATTCGCTGCGGCTGTTCCCGATGCCGCATCTGCGGGACCGAGCGCCAACTCGCTGCTGCTGCCCGAACGCCCGGTTCCATGAAGCGACCATCAATCCACGATGACAACTTGCCCGGTCAGAGCGCCTTCCACGCATTTCGCATATGCCAACCCTACATCGTAGGATTGGACCTGTTTTGTGGCCATGGAACCATGCGCCGTAGCGCGGCGCAGACACGTCCAGCATTCCCGGGCTGACAACATTTACCCTCAGGCCACGCGGCATTTCGATAGCGGCACTTTTCACGAAGCCTGCCAACGCACCGTTAGCAGTTGCCGCATTAGAACCCATTCGGATTTGGTCACGATCAAGGACGCCGCTTGTCAGGGTAAACGAACCTCCATCAGAAATCCTATCAAGTCCGGCGAGGACGAGATTTACCTGACCCATGACTTTCTGCCGAAGCCCCACCATGAATGCCTCGTGGGTCAAATCGGCCAATGGCGCGAAGGTGGCATCCCCTGCACAGGACACGACGGCATCGAAAGTGCTGACCGCTTCATGCATCGACTTCACCGCACCAAGATCGCTGACATCGACCTGATAGTCGCCAGTAGAACGACCTACCGTGACGATTTCGTGCCTCTGCTGAAGCTCCTTGCAGGCGGCCTGTCCAATGTCCCCACCCGCGCCAACCACGATGATCCTCATGCCTGATCCCTCATTTTCTCGTCATAGCGTCGCACTTTTCGGTAAAGGATCGCACGACCCCGGTCGAATTCCATCTGTCGGTCCTCGAGAATTTGCGCTTTTGGCCTGAACCAGGTCGAACAATCTGACACGGCCCGCATTGTTCATAGGATCACGTTGCTCCCTGATACACGCCGTTCAGGTTTTCGGTCCTTATTTCTATTGGGCTCTTTCAAGAGATTACGATGGAAAAACGTAGCGACGTAACCTGTCCGTTATCTCAATGACATGCGCCGGGCTACTCGTGTCCAAGCTGCCAGCTCAAGGTGTCTAGCCCCCACGGACTGGGCCACTTCTTTGTAGAGTCTCGGGCATTGGCGGTCGCATGTTGAGCGCCTGGTGCG